>CAYGED010000154.1:0-3924 GCA_964348555.1 uncultured Coxiellaceae bacterium | reverse complement strand
GAAAAAAACTTTGCGTTCGTCCCAGGCAACAAACGAAAATATTATTTAAAATCAAAAATATAGGGAAATATCAACGCCACATGAAACTTTTATGCACTATAATTCCCAAGTAAATCAAAACGTAAAATAAAGCTTTAAAAAAGGAAATTATATGTACAAGAAGACAACATTATCGTTATTTTTAAGTCTTATTTTTCTGTTTGGTGTAGGCAATACTTTTGCTGATGCTGAATGGCGTTTGTGCGTACAGAACAATATCGGACCTGTGTTTCAGGCTCCCAATTTATCTGCGACTGTATTTGTAAAAATAGGACCGGATGACCCATATCCATCTAATTACGGTACTGTAAATGTAGTTGCAGGCCAACAAGAATGCATCACTAGGAGTTCTGCTCAGATAGAGGCGTTAAAAGCAAAAAAATTACAGGCAAAAAATTTAGCGAATTATGATTTTTACGCCGCTTTTCATGTAACGAGCTCAACTTATACGCCTGTCGATTGCCAAAAGGATGTTCAAAATATTTTCAGCGCTACAGCAGTGATCACTGTAAATAACAATCAGTTAGTTTGTTCGTTTAAATAAGCTGATTAATGTGAACTTCGCAAACGACATCAAAACCCATGCCCTACCTATCCGTCCTTCAATGATGACGGGTAGGCTATAGGGCATGGACCGTCTGAAAACTGTTGCCACTGCCATCTTGCAGCAACCGGCTCTGATCTTAAGTCCCCTCTCCATGAATGCAGCTAAATTCCATCTCATTAAAAGGCGTGTATAGCCTCCCCATACAACAGGCCTAAAAATTTATAATGAACATCAAATAGTTATCTTATAGCACTCGAGACTCTCAAACTAATGAGCATTCGCCCTTTGTCCTGTACAAAGAAAAAACTAAAAAAAATTCCTAATATCTTCATATTATCTTAAGGTTAATCGGGTATACTGAACACAATTTACACCTCTTACATTAAGGTTGGCCAGAGACTTAGCGAGGATGGAACTCATGTCAGTGTTTGCAGAAACCATGAAAAAATCGATCAGCATCTATCGGCAAATGCTGAGAAAGCACCTTCCCCAAGCGGAACGAGTAACCAAACTGCATCAGCTTAACCTGAAAAACCCACAGCTTTACGAAAACGATGTCGCGCTTTTTCACACGGGTTATGCCCTCGTCAATGATATCGAGAAAAATCTAATCGGTGCCACCCATGGCTATTATTCCTATTCTGGCGTTCACAACTTTGCTCACTACTTAAAAGGTTTTTTAAATAGCTATGAAATTGAGGACGGATCGGTCATTCACCGATCTCAAAAAGCTTCGCGCGCGCTGGTTGAAGCCATCCAAATGTTGACATTGCCGCGCGAGAAACTCGGCGATGAAATCGCCGAAAAGTTGGCTGAATGCAACGATATTATTGCGAATTTTGGATCTGGCGAACAACGCGAATTGCACAAAATAACCTTGCAAAACACCATACGCAAGCAACAAGAGCAACACACATCGTTCTACCGATCCATCTTGCAGAATTACCAAAAGAAACTTCAAGAAACTGGTGTTTAACCTCTCTCAACTCGTGGGCCCTTAATTCTGCCTTCAGATACTGTCTTTCCGAATAACAACAAGAGGCTTGTATTAAGCTAGAACAATCACTATCATGAGGCTCAACCCTAATAAAAGCATTCGTGACGCCAATGGACCATTCTTTCACACAATTTGCCAACCAAATAACAAACGATCCGATACTCCAACAGACCTTGAGTTACTTACAACAGCAACACGCGCTGAACGGAAATATAATTCTTTTTGCCATCTGGTGGGGCCAATGCCAACATGGTCGACTGAACAAACACGACTACAAAATTCTTTTATCTACTATTCATGCTTGGCACGAACGCGTGATTATTGCATTGCAGCGCCTATTACTCACTTCAACCGCTGTCAAAAACAAGCAACTGGAGTTACAAAAACCCATCTCCGAAGAACTGACCTGGGCTGAAAACATCGAACGTCAATTCATTGAGGAAACCTTACTAAAATTCCATTCCCATCAACGCAATCCGAATCAACAATTAAATGACGCTTGCCATAACATCACCCATTACTGTAACTTATTACAGATTCCAATCACGTCGGAAGACATGAAAGCCATTATTCAACTACTGCAAGCTAGTTTCCCCGATCTCATTTCAAACGAGCTAGCAGAAAACTGCGAGACGATCTTTAAAACCAATCTCGCCACGACCCATCATCCTTTCTCACAACTGACATTAACAGAAATGTAATGACAGAAAAACTAAACATACTCGAACAATATGCATCCGCAACAAACAGTAAAATACTGGAAAACCAAGCGGATCTGGATCCAAAAGACCGAGCCGTGCCGGAAATGTTGCTCTGGTGTCGCGATCAACAGCACGTCGTCGTATTAAAAAGCGGAAATATTTTATCGAGCAGCCCAACCGATCGACTCGTGCAAAATTGTAAAATTGTCATGATCAACAAAGGACTGATCCCAGGACAAGTGTACGCAGCCTCCAGCGCGCTCATCCAAATGTTGCTTGAAAATGCGGAAACACCCAGTTTGGAAGGCAGCGACAACCCAACCACCGTAAGCTCCCAACAACAACGCCTGCGCGTTCTTGTCAAAGAAGCGCTGGACCTCGAAGCCAGCGACATTCACATTGAAGTCCGAAAAGACCTTGCGCGCATTCGTTTTCGAAAACACGGCGAATTATTTCTGCACGCTGAATGGCTACCCAAACTGGGAAGAGAAATCGCTTCCGTTGCTTTTAACAAAGAAACAGACCACGCCATCACGCACTTCAATCCACTCATCCCACAAAATGCATCGATGCCACTTCAAATCGATGGTCGCGAAATTAGGCTGCGATTAGCAAGCTTACCCGCGCAAGAAGGATTTGATGTCACGATGCGGATCCTAGCAACCGCCGATGACACAGTGGAAAATTTAGAAACGCTCGGCTACTTACCCGAACAAATAAAAATGATTCGGAAAGCCATTCGAATGCCTCACGGCGCGGTTATTTTAGCTGGCCCAACCGGATCTGGAAAAACGACCACTTTAGCGAGCTGCATGCAAATGATCAGCAGTCACCGCAAAGTCTTCATGATTGAAGACCCCGTCGAAAAAATCGTACGCAACGCAACACAAGTGCCGGTAAACACAGAGCATTATGACCGCAGTTTCGCGAGCATGACACGAACCGTCCTCCGAATGGATCCCAACGTTCTAGTTTTAGGTGAAATGCGAGACGAAGATACGGCCGGCGTTATGATACGCGCTGCAATTACCGGGCACCTCGTCTTCTCAACCATACACGCTAATACCGCCGCTGACATCATCACGCGATTGGTCGATTTAGGTATTTCAAAAACCTTACTCGCCAGTCCCAATTTACTCGTCTGTTTAATTTGCCAACGGCTAGCACCTTTGTTGTGTCAAGCCTGCGCGGTTCCTGTTACTCAATCCCCGCTGCACCAAGAACATCTACCACGATGGAAATCCATGTTTGGTGATGCTTTCGAAAAAATAAAAGTACGTTCGCATTGTGATGAATGCCAGCAACTCGGTATTAGCAGCAGAACTATTATTGCAGAAATCATTTGGGTTGATGAAACCGGTCGTCAGTTCGTTCAATCGGGTAACACGCTCGGGTGGCAACGTTATTTGAAATCGAATGGTTGGCAGCCTTATCGAGAACGTTTGCTGACCCTTGTGAAAAATGGTCAATGCGATCCATTGGATGCTGAAAAACTGATTGGCGAATTACACCCAGACTTTGAAACCGACTGTTTTAATTATCGAGAATAAAATAAAATACCCCGTGGCAAGCAGCGAGGAGAATAAAAAATGGTTATATCTGAACGGTTACGTCAGCGATGGATCGCCGTTCAATTCTCA
>CAYGED010000153.1:1866-3927 GCA_964348555.1 uncultured Coxiellaceae bacterium | reverse complement strand
TTGGCAGCTTTTATAAAAATCCCTCCCAACCTCCCTTTACAAAGGGAGGGGCTAATGGATAGGCGGCAAAAAATTAGCAACTTGTGATTCTCTGGTGATTTATTTTCTCGCTTCGCGTATGATTAACTTGACCATCTAATCAACTACACAAAAGGAGCTTGTTATGAAAAAATCTTTACTTGTGGCGACACTGGCTGCTTTAGCGGTTGTTTTACCAGTGGCCTCTATGGCGTTTAACAATCCTTTTACGCAGATGATTAATCAAGTCGCTGGGCCACAAGCCAGTTGCCCTTATCCACCCGAGTCTGATCCTGGGTTTTGTGCTTGTTTTACCACTGCGATGACAGCTGGTTGTGAAAGTCGTGGCTACCCTTCCGTGGAGTGCAAGAACGTCTCTTGGCTAAAATCCCAAGTGAGAACCATTGGCGTACCACTGACCTGTAAAAAGTTTTCTCCGGTTGCACAGGATCAATGTGTCGCCGACTTGACTTACTTTTTGGATCATTGTTAATAACAGGATTCTGGTACAACAACCCATGTGAACTTTGTGCTCCATGGGTTGTTGTGTGAATGGCCATGCGAAAACTAACTCTTTTATTAGCACTTTTAGCTATCCCCCTCTCTGGATTATCTCAAGCCGCCTTTCATAACCACGATGAAATGTGGGAAGCGTATCCCTTTTACCTAGGCACCGAATTTGGCTGGGGTTCCACCGATTGGAATCAATTGACTGTGCCACCCGATTCACCCAATTTATTGACTTTATCACTATCGGCACCCATTAAAGCAGGCGATAAGGGCTTTGTTTACGGTTTTATGACGGGTTATGAAATCAACCCGCACTTTGCTATTGAGTTGAATTACATGCGATTTCCAAATACTGTCGTTACTTTCGACCCATTGAGTCTATACGCCTTCAACAATGGGATCACGTCGATGAAATCCTCCGCTTATGTGTATAATGCCGTCGGGAAGTTCATGGTTGAAATCAACGATACCGGTATTCGCGCTTTTGCCAATGCGGGAGGCGCTTTAATCCATCGACACGATGCACTGGCTGAGAACGGACACATTGGCCCTACGTTTGGCATTGGCATGGGATATGTGTTAATTCAGCGTGTGATGCTCGAATTAGCATTTCAATATTACGCGGGTTATGGCAAAGTGGTACTGGAGCCTGCGATTAATTACATTCCATTCTTATACACGGTACACTTTAAAATTGGGTACCGATTTTAACAACAGGAGCTTTCATCCATGGCCGATGATTCATTAGAAAATTCCCTGGTCCAATCCATTTTGAGCGATCGACGCTCCAATCGCCGTTGGCGTAACATCCGATTTGCGGGTTGGATGTTTATTTTATTGTTGTACGCGATTTTAATTTTTGCACCCTCTTCCACGCAACTATCGAATAAAAATTCAGGAAAGCCCTATGTTTCCTTGGTTCGTTTAAATGGCGTTATCATGCCCAACACGGGGTTTTCTGCACGGCGTGTCATCCCCCAACTTCAACGCGCGTTTGCCGATAAAGATTCGAAAGGTGTGGTATTACTCATCGACTCTCCCGGCGGAAGTCCGGTGCAAGCATCGATTATTCACGACAAAATACTCGAGCTCAAAGCACGCTATAAAAAACACGTTGTTGTCGTGGGTGAAGATGCGCTCGCTTCGGGTGCTTATCTCGTCGCCAGTGCGGCGGATAAAATTTATGTCAATCCAGACACGTTAACCGGTTCCATCGGTGTGATCATGAGTGGCTTTGGTTTTGTTGACACCCTGAAAAAAGTCGGTATCACACGACGCATTTACACCGCCGGCAATAACAAGGATCGACTCGATCCTTTTGAGCCACTCAACCCCGAAGACGTTAGCAAAGTAAAAAAGGTATTAAATGAGGTGCATCAAAACTTCATCGCCGACGTGGTCGCTGGACGTGGAAACCGTCTGAAAGGCGATAAAAATGAGCTTTTTTCCGGTGATTTCTGGACGGGAGAAACGGCTGTTAAACTCGGCATCGCGGATGGCACCGCTAATCTCTGGACCGTGTTAGAGCAAGAG
>CAYGED010000153.1:0-1856 GCA_964348555.1 uncultured Coxiellaceae bacterium | reverse complement strand
GCAAGAGTTTGGCGTTAAATTTTATCAAGATTACACGAAAAAAGATTCATTACTGCAATCCTTGGTTCGTGATGCCTCGAGCGAACTCCATTTGCATTTGATGAATGAAAATACCCCTTTGCGTGAGCAAGCCTTCTAATCATGTCGACGTACCTCATTGGGGATGTGCAGGGCTGCTATGATGCATTGCAGTCTTTATTGCGACTCATTGAGTTTGATCCCACAAAAGATACGCTGGGTTTTGTCGGCGATCTCGTCAACCGAGGACCACAGTCGTTAGAAACACTTCGTTTTATTCGATCGTTGCCTTCATCGCACGTTGTGCTCGGCAATCATGATTTATATTGCTTAATTCTCGGTTATGGGCTGATGCCTATTGATAGTTACGAGCACACATTACACGAAATCATGAACGCTCCGGATAAAACAGAAATTTTAAATTGGCTGCGCGAGCAACCACTCATTTACCACGACGTTGAAAAAAATTTTCTTCTGGTGCATGCCGGTCTTCCGCCACAATGGACGATTGAAGAAAGCGTCGCTTATGGGAAAGAAGTCAGCGATGTATTACGCAGCGCACATTTCAACGATTTTCTAAGCAATCTATTTGGTAACGAACCCATCAGCTGGACCTCAAATCTAACGGGACAAGATCGTTTGCGCTACATGACAAACTGTTTTACTCGATTGCGTTTTTGCGATGAAAAAGGCAATTTAGACCTGACCAACACAAGGAAAAATCACGATAACCACTCGATATTTAAACCTTGGTTTGAATTCCGAAACTCAAAAAAAGACAACGTCGACATTGCATTTGGTCATTGGGCCGCGTTAGGCGGCCACTGCGACGCGCCTCGTTGTTACGCACTCGATACCGGTTGCGTCTGGGGACATTCCCTCACTGCCATTCGTGTCGAAGACAAACAGCGATTTAGTATTCCTTGTTCGACCTAAGCCGGATATTTCATACCGGGTCTACTGCGGGAGCAAAAACTCCATCGCCATCCAAAATGCCGCTACTTTTCTAACCGAACTCGATCCATGACACTCTCTCCAACTCCAAAAATCGATAGGCATAGGAATTTTTTGCATCGGGTTCATGCGACACATCCGATATTATTTTCCATTGTTTTTCATCCCACGTTGGGAAAAAGGCATCGCCATCAAATTCCGCTTCAATCACCGTCACATAAAGCTTATTGGCCAGCGATAGGGTTTGCTCGAAAATGTTCGCACCACCAATAATCATGACCTCATCGTGTTCTGAAAGTGCACGCAATGCTTCATCGATGGATTGAAACACCTCGCAACCGGGAATCGTTCGATTATTTTGGCGACTGATCACCACGTTGCGACGACCGGGCAATGGCTTACCTATGCTTTCAAAGGTTTTTCGTCCCATGACGATGGGCTTTCCCATCGTGATTGCTTTAAAATGGGCTAAATCGGCGGGAAGATGCCAAGGTAATTGATTATCTTTTCCAATAACATGATTTTTACCCATGGCAACCATTAATGCGATTATCATCCCGTTACACCTTCTCGATTACAAAAGCCAATGTGGCGAATTTAGACTTTATTATTTTCTCTATTTTAATTACTATACGACGATTTCACAGAGCAAATTTACTCTGACTGTTATTTAATCAATTTGCTTGGGACACGCGAGGATGAAATTAGCACAACGTATTTTATTGACTGGCTGGCTCGCCATATTATTGATATCCATCCCCATTGCCCCCACGTTTGCCACAGACAGTTATTATCGCGCCTTATTCGAAGACGGCTACCCGGTTTACCCGACGGTTAATTATGGAACGGGAGTGAAAGCAGAGCAACTCAAGCGAGGCGAATAC
>CAYGED010000152.1:707-3940 GCA_964348555.1 uncultured Coxiellaceae bacterium | reverse complement strand
AATTGAGATCGTTTTTTGCAAAACGAGGTCGTTTGAAAATAGAAACGATTCAAGAGCAGCAAAAAAATATTCGGGAAAAACAAGTTGTCGACAACGACACCTATTTTAAACTCGCGGCGAATTGGGCAGATGATTACTACGTGATCAGCATTGCCTCGCGTAACCGATGGCGTGCATTGTGTCTTTATGGATTGTTGCCAGCCATACTTTTATTGCT
Source organism: uncultured Coxiellaceae bacterium (assembly GCA_964348555.1). Lineage (GTDB taxonomy): Bacteria > Pseudomonadota > Gammaproteobacteria > Coxiellales > Coxiellaceae > CAMTUH01. The sequence continues at coordinate 3,723 of CAYGED010000152.1, read as the reverse complement.
CCTTTGTATGGCGTGTTTGATTCCAGCTCAGCACATTGAGCCGTTACTCGTGGATCATTATGAAAATGGGTTAGTCACTGTGGAGCCGATCCATCAACCTTATACACCGAACAACCGTGCAGAGATCGAGAGTGAATTGGTGCGTTATGTCATCAACCGGGAATCCTATAGTCCCTCGAGTTACCATGAACAATATGCGCTGATTAATTTACTGTCGGATGATCGCGTGGCGCGGGATTATATTGCCGAACAGAGTGTGAGTAACCGTTTATCGTTTATCAGTCGTTTTGGGAATAAAGTTGATCGAAGTGTGCATATCGAGAATGTATTTTTCTTGGATAGTGTTAACGCGACAACACCCACGCAGGGCGGCCATCATAATTTGGCGCAAATTAATTTTGTGGTGATCGATCGCAATCGTGCAACTGGGGAAGACGTTCGTGTTCCCTTAACGGTCCTCATATCCTGGGAATATCGCGGTGTATCAAACAATCCTGAAGATCGATGGCGCGATTGGGATGGTTTTACCGTGACGGATTACCGTGTTGAGCAACGCAATGTTTAAGTGGAGGAGTTTAGTATGTATCGAGCGCTTAAATTAATGGTCATGGTTGTTGGCTTTTCGGCTTATTTGGGCCAAGCGACCGCGATGACGGAGTCCACTTTGGTGAACACAGACAATCGCATTAAAACACTGGTTTATGCGAAAGATAACGTGGTACCCATTACGGCAGTGCCTTTTTTCAATACGCAAATCATTTTCGGGGAAGATGAATCAGTTGTGGACATGGAGAGTGGTGATCCGGGTGCGTGGACAACAAATATTAATAAGTACTTGCAAAATGTCTTGAATATCAAGCCGACCATCGTTGGTTCACACACGGATTTGGATGTGACGACCATCGATCAAACGGGTCACCGCCGTTATTATCGATTTTATTTAACGAGCGCACCGAGTGCCGGTGATGTTGGTGAAAAACCGCTGTATGCCGTACGATTTACTTACCCTGATAAAGAGAAGGCGAATGAACAGGCCAAACAATCAGCGGCGTTGCAGAGTCAGCAGGATCAGCGTGTCATCTCCGATGCGTTGCGCAATCCTCAATTGTTCAATTGGGATTACAGTCTACATGGCGCGCATTCCATCGCGCCGTTACGCGTGTTTGATGATGGCAAATTCATGTATCTTCTATTTCAATCCAATCAAGCACTGCCCGCTATATTTGCCGTGGATAATGCGGCCGGGCATGAGTCCGTGGTGAATTATCGCCGAGTCGGTTACTACCTTGTCGTCGAACAAGTGGCACCACAATTTACGCTACGTAAAGGCAATTATGCGGTCACCAGTCTTTTTAATAATAAATTAATCGCGCCAATGCGGCGAGATGGATAAGTAGGAGAGCGTACGATGAGTGAAGATGAACCAATAAATCAATCGCCAGAATCGCCCAGCGAGTCAAATTCGTTGGATGCCGCATCGACATTGTCTCAAGTATCGCGAAAACCACGCCATAAATTCAAAGGGAGTCTTATCCATTGGATCGTTGGTGTCGTGATCTTGGTGATTTTATTGTCCATGGTATTTTCCGGTGGACATAAAAAACCCCCTAACAATGAAAACACCCACTTAACGAACACCCAAGATTTTAATTTAACGTTACAACAAAATTTGGCGACGTTAGAACAAATGAAAGCGCGGGCTGAAACTCAAGTGGAACCCGTTTCACCGGTGGAAAATGCCGCACTCAGCAAAGAATACCTGGCGCGCCAAAATGCACCGTCGAATATTTACTCGGCATCACCACCCACCAGAGTGAATACATCTCAGGCGAGTAATTCTGCGCCTGGAGCAATGGAAGCCACCTTTGCCGGAAATGGTGTGTACGATCAATTTGGCAATCAAAGCACAACGACGGTTTCTGTGTCGGCACAACACATTGCGCATCCCCGTGACACGATTGCCTCCGGTGAATTCATTCACGCGGTGTTGGAAACAGCGATTGATTCGGATTTACCTGGCCTGGTGAGAGCGGTGATTTCGGAACCCGTGTATGCCTATGTGGGTAATGAGGCATTAATTCCAGCGGGTAGTCGGTTGATCGGCCAATATTCCTCGGCGACCGTTCAGGGAATTAATCGTGTTATGGTGGTGTGGAATCGCGTGATATTACCGAATGGCATTGCGGTTCAGATCAATAGTCCCGGTACGGATGAATTAGGCCGGTCCGGTCAAGGAGCCGATAGTGTGAATACGCATTTTTTTGCACGTTTTGGTGAAGCAGCACTGTTGTCGTTGATTGGTGCGGGTGCGTCGACAGACGGTGTGAATACAAATGATCAATACAATTCTGCTTCACAATATCGCATGGCGGTTGCACAAGCGTTTCAACAGTCGGCACAAAATACCTTACAGAATTCCGTTCCCATGAAACCGACGTTGCACATGTATCAGGGTGCACAAATTAATGTGTTTGTAGCCCGTGATTTGAGTTTTTATCCAGTACTCAATGGACAACATGGCTAATTTCGCCCCAACATCGGTGGGTTTGTTAGCGCCCATGAAACACTGGTTCGAAGATGCGACGGTGTCGGAAATTTTGATTAATAAACCCCAGGAGATCATTGTTGAGAAAAACGGGGTGATGAGCGCACATCCTGTTGAGGAATACCACGAGCAAACTTTGCAAATGTTGTTTCAACTGATTGCCAATGAAAATCAACAGGAATTGAGCCTTCAAAAACCGCTGTTGTCCGGTAGTTTACGCGATGGTTCACGGGTACAACTCGTGCTACCGCCGACAGCAAAGCACTATACGTTGTCGATACGTCGTCAAGTGGTCCGACACTTTACCTTGGATAATTACCGAAAAATCGGTTTTTACAACCAAGCTATTCCCTTTGATTTAACAGCCAATCACTACAGCCTGTTATCAGCGACAGAAAAAGAACTGGTGTGTCTTTATCAAGCAAGCCAATGGGATGCATTTATTCGATCGGCGATCGCAGCGCGCAAAAC
>CAYGED010000152.1:0-697 GCA_964348555.1 uncultured Coxiellaceae bacterium | reverse complement strand
GATTTCAGGCGGCACGTCGAGTGGCAAAACAACCTTTTTGAATGCGTGTCTGCGTGCTATTCCTGTAGAGGATCGTTTGATTGTGCTTGAAGATACGCGAGAAATTGAAACGCCGCATGAGAATCAAGTGCAATTATTAGCGACAAAAGGTGAGCAGGGACTCGCAAAAATCAGTATGCAAGATTTAGTGCAATGTTCGTTACGATTACGGCCGGATCGAATTATCATGGGTGAAATTCGCGGGAAAGAAATTCTTGATTTCGTGTCGGCGTGCAGTACCGGTCATGAGGGATCGCTGACGACGATACACGCTAATAATCCGCGCATTGCCTTTATGCGGATGACGCAATTGTACAAGCTGAATCATCTGCCGGCCATGACCGATGACGATATTTTGCGAGAGCTAAAGGAAGTGATTGATATCATCGTTCAAGTTGGCAAAACAAAAAACGGCCGGCAAGTGAATAGCATTTATTATAAATATGGATACCTCCGTGAAGCGAGTAGCTCATGAGTTTACCGCCATGGAAAAAATATCAGGTAAACACGGTAATAGCTCCGCTCTTTGCTGGAATAATAACGCTGCTGTTGGTGGGTGAAATCGTGAGTTTTCTCGCGATCAAAATGGTTGGGTTATCGAACACAGCATTGCCTTGGTCGTTTGTCCTATTAATGCGATATGGATTGGGATGGCCCG
>CAYGED010000151.1:0-3974 GCA_964348555.1 uncultured Coxiellaceae bacterium | reverse complement strand
ACCTTACTAGGCGTTAACCCAAAAACCCCTCTCTTTAGAGGGGTTTTTATTTGTCTGTCCAAAGACAATGACCCGCGCTTTCTTTTATAAATTGCAAATATTCTTCATGCGCTCTAGTTTCTTCTTCATCCGCGCACCGGATTTTTAAATTCGGACGATTCTGATTAACACGGGCAATCACGACAGGCTCTACCACTTCTGAATAACCACTCGTATTAAATAACTGAGTTTGGCCACCCGTCATCAGCAAATACACTTGCGCCAATAACTCCGCGTCCAGTAAAGCGCCGTGATATCGGCGGTTGGAATTGTCCACGTGATAACGCTTACACAAAGCATCTAAACTATTTTGTTGTCCCGGATGTTTTCGTCTTGCAATGGAAAGCGTGTCCACGATAGCGCATCGCTCTTCAATGAGCGGAAATTTTTGTTTTGTCCGTTTGAATTCATAATTTAAAAATCCAACATCAAAAGGAGCATTATGAATAACCAACTCAGCGCCATCGATGTATTCCAGGAGCTTCGCCGCAATGAATTTGAAAACCGGTTTATCCGTCAAAAATGCTTCGGTTATTCCATGCACTTCAGAAGCGGCTCGTTCGATGGGTCTTTCTGGATTCAAATAGAGATGCAAACAATCCCCTGTCAGGCGGCGATCAATCATTTCCAAGCAACCAATCTCAATGATACGATGTTCATGATCCGTTGATAATCCGGTTGTTTCTGTATCTAAAATTATTTGTCTCATGTTTTCCTCCGAACAAGGGCCTCAGTTATCCAGTTCATCAATGCCTCGATTAGCCAATCCATCCGCAACTTCGTTTTCCGGATGACCGCTGTGTCCTTTCACCCAATGCCAATGCACACGATGCTTGGACACCTCGGTCAATAATAACTCCCATAAATCCTGATTTTTTACTGGTTTTTTATTACTGGTTCTCCAACCATTTCGTTGCCATTTTGGCATCCACTCCGTAATTCCTCGCTTTACATACTCTGAATCCGACGTGAGTTCAACATCACAAGATCGCTTCAAGGCTTGCAAGCCACGGATGGCCGCCATGAGCTCCATTCGATTATTGGTCGTGTCTTTTTCCCCACCGTGTAATTGACGCTCAACACCCTGGTATCGCAATAACACTCCCCAACCACCGGGGCCTGGATTACCTCGACAGGCACCGTCACAATAAAGATAAACAAGTTCTTTCTGACTCATCTTAAGCTCGTGTCGTTGGGTTCGCGACTTTACGCATGATGGGCTGTTTTTTCCATCGAAGCTCAGGCCGTCGAATACTGGCATAGGTTTTCTTCTGGGCCACTATCATATAGACTCCCCCACCACTTGGCATGAGCAGTTGTCCCAAAGTCTCCGTCCATAATGTTTCACGACGAGTCGGCGCTCGACATGACCACCAGCGAAAGCAAAACGTCTTACTCGAAAGAACCGTGAAATCGCACTTTCGTAACCATTGCTTTACTTGCGAACGTGACCAAAACTTTCCTGACCATGGGATTGTTTTTTTAAATTGAAACACCTGACGTAATCCCGCAAGACTCCAAGGATTAAATCCAAACACAATCACGTGACCGCCCGGTTTCAAAGACTCATAAATATCACGTAATAATTTAACCGGATGGCGAATGAACTCGAGACGATGAACCAGCAAAGTGATATCCACGCTCTCGCGTTGTATCGGCCAATCATATAAATTACTATGAATAAGGCGATCCCCTTCAACACATTCATCGAATAAACCAAACTGAAAAGTCGTGCGGCTGTCTTTTGCATGCATTAAATCCGTCGTACCACCAATTTGTAAAACAGAGTCACCCAGCAAACGTCGCATCACGTTACTGACTTCTGCACATTCACGATTTTTCACCCACACGCCGGGTTGCTGAACATACCATCGCTGCAGGGTGTTATTGTCGCTCATCTCGAAAATCCAAATCGCCTATTCTACCCATTCTACTTCAAACTACGAACCATTAAAAAAAGATTCTAGACGGAACACCTTGAGATTTTTATAAGCAACGCGAATGGGTATCCCTGTTTGTACGCGGCGCGCGAGGTAAACTCGCGCTTGCAATCAAGGGGGAGCACTGCGTTGCTCCCCCTTGATAATCCCCCATCGCTTTGTTGTTCGCATTTTCAATGGCGAACAGTATATACTCCCAGTAGGATGCACCCCTAATCAGAGAGAGAACTCCCAGTAGGAATGTCCCGCAGAGAGAGAATGCATGCCTATACACAACATCATTGCCATGCCGGCTTTTAATGATAACTATATCTGGACCATCGTGCATCCCGATAATCATCACTGTATCGTTGTCGATCCTGGAGAGGCAAGCTCCTTATTACAATTGTGCCAAGATCAATCGCTTAACCTATCTGGTATCTTGATTACCCATAAACATTGGGACCACATCAACGGGATCAAAGGATTGCTCAACACCTACTCCATCCCCGTCTACGCACCCATCAAAGACCAAGTACCCTTTTGTGACCACCCGATTAAAGGCGGTGACACCATTACCTTCCCTGAGCTTGAGCTTCAATTCAGTGTGATGGATATTCCCGGTCACACAAATGGTCATGTAGCCTATCTCAGTCAAAACTGGGTTTTCACCGGGGATACCCTTTTCGCGGGTGGATGTGGGCGCCTCTTTGAAGGTACACCCGACCAGCTTTATCACTCCCTTCAAAACCTTGCAGCCCTTGATCCCAACACACATGTCTATTGCGGGCACGAGTACACGGAAAAAAACCTGACCTTTGCTCAACTGGTTGAACCTAATAATGAGGCCCTTTCAGCACGGCTGGATGAAGTTCAGCAAAAGCGGGCCCAAGGCATACCGACACTACCCTCAACCATTGCGCTCGAGCAACAAACCAACCCCTTCTTACGATGCCAAGTGCGAACAATCCAGGAACGGGCACAGGAATACGCAGGGGATACACTGGCCGATGAGGTGGCGGTTTTTGCGGCGCTACGTCGTTGGAAAGATGAGTTTTAACCCAGATATTTCATACCGGGTTAAGACACGTGCCTGAAGTCTTAGTGCCGAAATGCTCATTTTTTGAGCATATTAGCTTGAATCTCAATGCAATTACCCTTAATATCCACTAAATGACACTCACGTGGGTCCTAAAAAAATTTGCGACAGCGCTTTTTGTTTGTAGTCTGGTGGTTGTGCCTATCGTGGCAACGCCAGCCGATATAGAGCAACAATCATGGCATTTTGGCGATCTACTGCCGAGTACGGGCAGCGTCTGGGCAGCCATCAGCCAGCACCTATCCCTGAATGATGATTATCAGGGGCGGTATGCCGTGGAAAGACAAATCCATTGGTTCAAGCACCAGCGCCCTTATATTTATGAGCTGACACACAACGCACGTCCGTACATCTATTATGTCTTACAACAAACCCAAAAACGAAAAATGCCTACCATTATTGCTCTTTTGCCGATGATTGAAAGCAACTACAACCCATTCGTCTACTCACGCACAGGCGCGACGGGTCTCTGGCAACTCATGCCGGGAACTGCTACCGGCTTTGGTCTCGTCATTAACTGGTGGTACGATGGGCGTCGAGATGTCGTCTCCTCCACCAACGCAGCGCTGAGCTACTTGCAATATTTACACGACTACTTTCACAATTGGTTGCTGGCCATTGCCGCCTACGATGCCGGAGAAGGTACAGTGATTTCAGCCATACACTACAATCAACGTCATCATCGCCCCACGGACTTTTGGTCATTACCACTGCCTTATGAAACTCGAGTTTACGTGCCCAAATTACTCGCCTTGGCAAACATCATTAAATACCATCAGCGCTACGGTATCACGCTACAACCCGTAAAAAATAAACCTGTTTTTACCAGCGTCACGTTGAAAACACAAATGAACTTGAGCCACATCGCTAATCTTTCTGATTCAAACACAAAAACGATTCGTCATTTGAACCCAGGA
>CAYGED010000150.1:0-3988 GCA_964348555.1 uncultured Coxiellaceae bacterium | reverse complement strand
AGTGTAGGCCGCCCAGTCAGGCGTTCGGATTTAAGTGCTACGGGCAGGGGAACCAAATAAAGCGAGCGAGCCGGCGTCAAGCGCGGGAAAAGAGGCGCATTCAATGTTTCAAACGACTGCACCAGATCGCTTGGCAAGGTAAACGCTGCGTCTTCGGGGTATCGTTTAACAGGAACCGATCCTGAGATAACGATTTGATATTTTTCTTGCGAAGACGTAAGCGGGACTAATTCATTTCGAATATTTTTTGCCGGCAATAAGGTGTCGAGATGCACATTGCCATCGCGCACGATGACGAGTATCGCGTCGGTACTGTTGGGGATGGCTTCACAAAAAATAAGATTGTTCGAATTTCCAAAATATTGTTTGATGGTTTCACCCAGTAAGTAACCGCCTTCACGTGAGAAGGCTGCCTCATATTTTCCGTGCGTTTTTTTGAAAAGGCGAACGTATTGGCCGTGTTGGTCTGCGAGTAAACGAACCCGTTGTGCAATGATCGATTTTTTTTCGGCGGTCACCAGTTCGCGATACGCTTGCATCACGAACGGGGTCCCGTCATCACGTATTAACGTGGACATGCGATTTACTACTGTGCAGAATGATTGGTGTAATTAATACGAGCGTCTCAATGTTTGTGCTTTGAGATCCTTTTCCACCTAAGGGATCAATGCCAAAGAGGCTGGCTTGATTTGCTTCATCGCGCAGGCGTTTATATCCTGCAATAATTAAGGTGGATCCGGACGTGACCACGCTGCGTTGATTAAAAGCTTTTTGAGACAAGGTGGGCACTTGAATCGCTTGGAATTGTTGTTGGTTCGTGGTGGATTGGCTTGTGCTGGTTGAGTTGCTGTTCGCGGCGGTGCTCACTTTATCAAGCCGTTCTAAAGTTGCGATGGTGCTCGTGATTTGCATGTAAATTTTGTCATTTTGAATTTTGGGTAAGAGGTAGAGCGTAAAACCATCGGTGATATTTCCCGGCGTGATCGAGGTGGTTAAGAAGTTTTGGCTCAGCGATTGGCTGATGCTTTCGACATAGCCGATATTTTGGGTAATTCGAATCGAGGCAATTTGATTGTTCAGTGTCACGACTTCGGGCTCGGTGACGACACGAACTTTTCCTTGCTGGGAAAGTACGCTCATTAAGGTCTGAGCGCCGTTGGATTGACCAATGGACATGCCACCGGCCGCTGAAGTGGCGCCCGTTAGCTGCAAAATATTTTGCGTTGGGTTGGTCGCCGTGGCAAACGAACCAGTTAAATTAAATCGTGTGCCGAGTCCGTTCACGACGGCATTCCAATCGATGCCATAACTGAAACTTTTATTCAGCTGAACTTCGAGCACTTGCACTTTGATGGCCACTTGCTGGGATAAATCATTGTTGAGTTGAGCGATGTATTTTCCAATGGCACGCACGTTCGACGGATGATCGTAGACGGTTACCGAGGTGGTGGATTCGGATACGTTAAAATGACCGTTGGATGATTTTAATTCGGATAAAGTGCGTTCGATGTCTTGCCAAATGGAAAGTTGGCCTTCGAGATTACTGTATTGTTGATCGTTAATTTGGCCGATCGGTGAAGTGGGCGTGCTGCTGCTAGCGCTACTGCCCGCATTATTTTGTTGTTGTCCCACCAGGTAATTCGACGCGCCAGGCATGAATGAAATGTTAAATGTTTTTGTTTCGAAGGCTGACCAGTCGATGGCGTTATCATGAATGGCGTAGTGATAATCCAACTCCGACCCGAGTGTGTTCAGCGCGCCTTTAATAGTCCCAACGTAATTCATGTTTACGGGTCGTTGGGCTTGAACCGTGTCGTCGAAACTGGTGACAATTCGCTGATCGCGCAGCAATCGGTTCATGAGCAAATTGAGCGGCATGTTGCGTGCTTGCAGAGAAATACGATGTTTTAACCAGCTGGGATCGGTGTCGACGGATATCGGATCGGTATTCACGTAATAACCTTGACGAATCATGACGGCAGGATCTTCTTCTTCCGAAACCATTTTGGCGTGGTTCATTTGTTCTTGCGTGTGATCCACGTTCGTGGCCGTTTTGTTATAAATTTTCGAACAGCCTGCCATGGCAGTCAAACCAACCATAATCACACAGGAGAGCAGCAGTTTTGCTGGCGATTGGCTCAGAAGGTTAACAAAAATTCCTCGCTTTATTTTCATTTAATGTTCCTCGGGGTGATCAGCAGCACGTGATTGCTGCGATAAAAAACCGCTTGCAAAGGATAATTTTGCAATACGTCATTTAAAATAAAAGCTAAGTCGTTTCCAGAAAAGTGGGCGGTTCCTACCCATTGGTAATCATTGTCTGGTTTCCAAACGACAGTCAACCATCCGTAAGCTTTTGCGATGCGTTCGATATTTTCTTTGAGCGATCCCGTTTCAAACGTGAACGCAAGGTATTTTTTGGGTGGGGTGTGAAGATGATGGAGTTCGACGGAACCGGAATTATTTCTATTTTCAGGGGCAACGCTGGGTTTTGGTTGCGTGATGTGGGGTTGTGGAATTTTGCGTACGCGTTGGACTTCCAGCGGCAGTTCTTTGGTGTAAGCCATCAAGGCTAACGTGGGCGTGAATAAGATAGCGCTTGCTATGCCAAGCGTGATGTGTTTTATTATTCCCATGGTATGCGTTCCTGCCAAATTTTTCGAAAATAATTGTAAGAATTTATTATTCGGCCATTTTTAGTGGGCCTATTGTAGTTTCGTTTTGCCTTATTTCCTACTGTTTTTTTAACATTAATTTTTCGTTAAGGTATTTAAGAATTCACCTCATTGTTTTTTGCTCTTTTTCGTCATCTTTGTCATTATCGCTTAGGTCTTCATAATGGATATCGATGGTAGCTGTACCATAACTATGGCCATTTTGGTTGGAGATAAGGGGTTTCTTTTCTTCACTATTCTTAGGAGAATCGAGTTCAACGTCCGCATTAATGATTGGTTTCACCTCTTGCAATGCAGCGTTAATTTTATCATGCACCTCATGTAAGCCGATTTCGTTGAAAGCTCGACTGAGTGGATTGCAGTTCACGTAACCGGCTTGGAGCGTATCTAGGGTGCTTTTTATTTTGTTAACCGATCTCTGAGATATTATGGCAACATGAGGTTGATTCTTGTCTTGATGGCAGAAGCGTTCTCTCGTAGCATTAAAGAAAGACATCGCTTTGTTTTTTACAATCCGTAGGTTTGTTTTCCCATCTTGATAATAACCGTAGATTAATGCAGCAGCCAGCCGATTGACGATAGCTGTTTGGTCTTTCTCGGTGGGAACACGCGGTTTTAGAAAGGTTTCGAATGATTGAATTAATGCATGAGGCCCCTGGGCTGATTCGACAAAAGGAATCAGACGTTTTGCCTGCTTGCCGTTGAAATACTGAGGTTTATGAAAAAATTGGTATAAAATTCGAAAGCATAGGTCTTCGTGTGATTCATAGCCTTCGAGTTTGGTCACGATGTCCAAACAATCCAATAAGTGCGCTTGATAATCTTTTAAAAGATGCGCTTGTGCGTGCATCAAGATGTCCATGAGTTTGTAAATAGCAGTGTTATAAAGTTGTGGTTGCTGCATCATGCTTCTCATCAAGTAGCTGCCTTGAATGGCGTTGATAAGAAATAAGAGTCCGTCAGGTGTTGCTTGCACGTTTGGAATATTAGCCACAGAGAAAAGCTTTTCCGTTTGGGAAGCAGGGTAAATTTTATTAAAATTTCTCCACCATCTTTTTAATGCAGCCAACAGGTTGGCAGTGGGTTTTAAGTTGTAATGTACTAGGATTTTTTTTCGTGTTTCGGGCAGAATTTTTAATTCGTCTTTTTTGATCGTTTCAATGAGCCACGCTTGGTACTGAGAAATTTTTAAGAAATAGTTTTCCTCTTCTATTTTATCCACCGGGCGTTTGCAGTCCGGACAAAGGTTCTGGCCTCCTTCGACCAAGATCTGCCTATCGGTCCAAAAAGTTTCGCAGGGCGTACAATAAAAC
>CAYGED010000149.1:0-4002 GCA_964348555.1 uncultured Coxiellaceae bacterium | reverse complement strand
AAGCAAATAAATCCGTTAAAAAATGGCAGGCAAACAATTCTTGGGTAAAAGCCACAGCCAGCAAACGCGACTGCTCTCTTTCATCCTCCACGACATTCGCAGCCCTAGCTGATTCCAACGCCACCGCGTGACCCGCTTCATAAGCCTTTACGGCGTCATCTTTAAAATGATCATAATTATTCAAGGCTAAATCCGAATATCGACTGTACAGTAACGAGGGTGCTAATCGACAATAGCGGGTAAGTTTCGCGTAACGCTTGTTAAATTCGTTTTCTTGCAATCCCAGCGCTAATTCAGGCGACAAATGATATTTTTTCGCCGCCTTCACCACAAACTCTTCCTCTTTAATCACTTGAAGGATTGACCGAACTTCTTCTGTATTTTTAGTCTCGGCTAAACTTTTGTAAGCGGCTAGAAATCGTTGATTTCGCTCTTTTTCCGTACCCCCTAAAGAAATGGGAGCCTCCGGGATACCGTAAAAATCCCCAGCCAAGGCCACCCATTGCCCAGCCGTTAAGGGTAGCCCTTCTTTCACTTCAAAAGCGGATGGGTTGCCCCTCAGTGTCGGCAATAATTGCATCAATTCATCAATGTCTTCTTCTTCCTGAGCCTCAATGAATCTTTCCATGGCTCGATTACCGATGGCTTCGTGTTCAACCGCCGCAAACTTTTGAACACTCTTTACTGGAGACTCCTCTTTTATTTCCTGTTCAGCAATTTTCTGGCCTTCTTTGTATAATTCCAACCACGATTGCTTCGTGTCGCCACTTAACGTTGAAAACATCCATTTCGATTTATCATTCAAATTATCTTGTCGCATGATCAATGACTCCCGATGTGTTATTCAAAACCTTGTCATAAATAACCTATTTGACCCAGCGGTCACACTGACTAACGGTTATTACAACCCATTTCCAAGTGCGGCTGATGAAGCCGACGTAACGTCCGACGATTCCGGACAATTGACTCCTCCCAACGAATTGGAAACGCTTAACGATTTTTCAAAAAAACCACGAGCTCTTTCTAAAAAATGTTTTTTTGCTTCATCCCGCAACGCTAGATCAGGACACTTTTCTTTTCCTCGCACTTGATCCATTTCGTCATTCCGAACTAATTGAGTTGTTATATCTGGTGAAAATAGTTTCATCACATGATGTAACCATCGAATAAGAATTTTGGCATCTTTATTACGCGCATGGGTCATTTCACGATTGAGCTCCGCTTCCCAGGTATTATCATCGGTCCAATCCATATTCCTAAATTCATCAGCATAGGAACCACAATGACTCATCGACGCTTTCCCACCTTTTTTCTGCAACTCAGGTCGGTCTTTATTGAGTTGTTTTCTTTCGTCGTCGTTTTCACAAGATAACAGCTCTGGGTGCCATAACGTATTCTTGAGGGTAAATGGTTTGTTCGTTTTACCATAGGTAATTTTATTAAAAATAAACTCCATCATCATTTTACTTGTCATGAAAGACACAGGGTTTCTTGCAGCCTCTGAAATAAACAAAACAGTCGTTAGCAAAGGAATCACACCACAAGACTTCGCAAATTCTTTCGATGAAGGAGTTGTCTGCCCTTGTGTTAAAAAATTTAAAATCACACATGAAATAACTTTATCGAAATCTGGCACATCTTTGAATTGTCTTTTAAGCTCACCGTAGATCTCGGGATAAGTCGCCTTAAGCCCAGGTAGTATAGAATTCTTGTGCGTGGCATACTCAACTAGATGATCACAATAGGCTGCCCAATAGGGCGCTAGGCTAGCGTTTTCTGCAATAGGAGATGTATTTCCTTGGGTTACTACTAGGTAGCAATAAACCAAAGTTCCTGTGAGAAGCCGCCCTAGTAATTGTAACCCAGACGGAATCTCTACACCCTCTGATTCTTCATCCTCTGATTCTTCATCCTCTGATTCTTCATCCTCTAATTTCGTGTCATCCCCACTCGAGCTTCCAATGACCGGTTTAATCAACGTATCCTGAACAATTTTTATAATGGTTTTTTGTGTCGAAAGCGAGCTCGGTTGCTGGAGGATTGCCATATAATCGACCACAGTTCTAATAAGGGGCCCATTATCATAAACATAACGATGGCTAGGTGTGAGCGCCGTGATGACACGCCCCCCAATCACTACCGATTGTGCAACGAACGGATAAAAATGATTGATCACCGTATCCTTTACATTTTCCCTCTTTTCATCATTATCAATCGAAATCGAATAATACTGATTGCACAAATTAGAAAATTCTCCATATCCTGTTAAACTCGCCGTATCTGAATTATTGGCATTACGAAAATTCGAATCATAAACCTTATTTACCTGATTGGTCTGATGGCTTGTTCGTTTGCTACTTTTTTCTCTTTGAGTCCCTTGCTCCAAGCTTTTTGAAACAGCAATAAAATCGGAAACTGTGTTCATGGGTTTTGGATGGGTACGAACATGAATCGGGGCTCCTAGCGTTTTCTGAAACAGCTTACGCATAACCCCAACGGCGACATCCCGAATTTCCTTCCCGGAAAATAAGAAAGTATACTCCCCACGCCGATAAGAAAAAGTGACCTGTAGACCTGTCAACATACGATCGCCCTCCTGGTAAAAGCATCTAAACTAATTTTATCCGATTTAAATATGCCGGTATTCTTATTTCGCTTATCAAACGGTTATATTTTGTAAAATTCTGTTTGAACCTTAAGTGAAGCTTAAGCTTATTTCGACAGAGTTAATCAAACGGATTCGGGTCGGTTTTCATTTTGATGTGAACGGGAATGCCCACGAGTTTATAGGTTTTTTGAAAGACATTCGCCAAATAACGCTGATAGGAATTCGGCAACGCTTTTGTTTGCTTGCCGTGAACGATAATCATAAAAGGTCGTCGACCACCCATGTGCGCATAACGCAAGCGAACTCGGCGTCCTTTTGCCAACGGCGGCTGGTGCTCTTCCACCGCTCTTTCCAGTGTTTTTGTTAACTCAGACGTGCTTAACTCAATGTGCATGGATCGATAGGCTTCGTGTACGGCGCGATACAATTTCCCAACACCCGTACCATGTAACGCCGAAATAAAAAAATGCCGCGCAAATTGAATAAAGGTCATGCGCCTATCGATTTCTGCCTCAACTTGCGTACGCTGATATTTATCCAAGCCGTCCCATTTATTAATCGCAATCACCAGCCCAACACCCACGTCGACAATGTGATCCAGCAATCGTAAATCTTGATCCGTGATACCGTCTCGAGCATCAATAACAAAGATGACAACGTCGGCATCGTGTATGGCTTGCAAGGATTTAACAATAGAAAATTTCTCAACGCCTTCATTAATTTTTTTTCGACGACGAATCCCGGCCGTGTCGATGAGCACATAATTTTCATCGCGTCGCTGAAACGGAATATAAATACTGTCGCGTGTTGTTCCTGGTTGATCAAAGACAATGACGCGCTCTTCACCCAGCAAACGATTCGTCAACGTCGATTTTCCGACGTTGGGCCGGCCAATCAATGCAATTTTAATGCCCGTTGTTTTTTCATGACTGGCCTCAGAAGGCGGTAATAACGCTTTTAATCGAGAAAATAAGTGATCCAGATAACGAGCTTGTGTTGCCGAAATAGCAACCGGTTCACCAAAGCCCAAGGAATAAAAATCATTGGCGACAGAATCCAATTTCTCGTTATCCGATTTATTGACAACAAGAATTATTTTTTTATTTTGTTTACGAAGCTTTTCCGCAATCATCTGATCCACCGAAATCAAACCGGCTTTTGCATCGACGACAAATAAAACGACATGGGATTCTTCAATGGCTTGTTCGACTTGCGATTCGGTCAAACGCAAAAGCGCGGGGTCATCGGTTTCGATCATACCACCCGTATCGACCACGATGACATTGCGGCCATCGATGTCGGCATCACCATATTGTCGATCACGCGTCACGCCAGCCACATCCGACACCAAAGCAGCACGACTTCGCGTGAGCAAGTTAAATAAAGTGGATTTC
>CAYGED010000148.1:3316-4012 GCA_964348555.1 uncultured Coxiellaceae bacterium | reverse complement strand
CCACCCTTTTAATTTCTTAATTTCCCGTATTTCGCTTCGCTTCATACGGGCTACTGACTAATTGATTAAAGTTTGGAGGAATTGTTAAATGATTCTGACTTCACTTCCCAGGAACATCGCCCCAAATGTATTTGTGCAATTGCACTTGAAAGCGGATGGGCAGTCGATCTTGTAAAATCCAATCGGCTAAGGTTTGATTTTCAATTTGCCCATGACTCGGGGAAAATAAGACTTCACATCGTTCCTGTAGACGATAACGCGAAAGCAAATCCTTTGCCCAATCGTAGTCACCACGATCACCAATCACAAATTTAATTTGATCGTGCGGGAGCAAATAATCGAGATTTTCGAACCGATTTTTTGAAGACTCTTTTGATTTTGGTGTTTTAATATCGACGACTTTCACTACACGGTTGTCCACTGTTGCAATATCAACAGCACCGCTCGTTTCCAACGAAACTTCATAACCCGCATCGCACAACGCTGTTAACAACGGAATGCATTCTGGTTGTGCCAATGGTTCACCTCCCGTCACCGTTACAAAACGCGGCTCGTAGCTGGCCACCGTCTTTAAAATTTCATCCCGCGATATCAACCGACCACCCTGAAACGCATTCGCGGTGTCGCAATACGTGCAACGCAACGGACAACCCGTGAGCCGCACAAAAACGGTGGGAAGTGGCACTCGTTCTGGGT
>CAYGED010000148.1:0-3306 GCA_964348555.1 uncultured Coxiellaceae bacterium | reverse complement strand
CACCTTGTAAAGAAAAAAAGATTTCAGTAATGCGTAAATGGGTCACTGGGATCGAGACGCTGAATGGCTGGTATCCAATTGTTGTAAACGAATACTGGCGAGCTGAGCGGCCGTAGTCCCTGGGTGTTGCTTTTTAATTTGCTGCAATTCTTGGCGCGCTTGCTCAACTCTTCCCTGCGTCGCATCGATAATGGCTAGTTTCAATTTGGCATCGGGTAATTTTTCCGATTTCGGAAATTGTTTTACAATCGTGTCAAACTGATCAGCTGCTTTCGCGTTATCGCTTTGTTGAAAATAGATTTCACCCAACCAATAATGCGCATTCGCGACGTAATTACCATTCGGAAATTCTTTCAAATAGTATTGAAACGACGCTTTCGCCTGATCGTATTTCTTCTGCGTTAAGAAATCGAAACCTTCTTGAAAGGCACCGGAATCTTTTAATAACGTGCTATTTTCTGTACTCGCAGGCACTTTGTTTGTTGCAGGCGATTTCGTTGCCGGCGGATTCGAATTTCCCGAAGAACCTGAAAATTGATTCAGCTTATTGATGCGTTGATCTAAATCCTGATAAAAACTGCGCTGTTGATCGTTTAATAATTTTAAATCGTGTGATTGGACTTGCAGTTGACCGCGCACCTGAGCGAGCTGTTGCTGTAAATCACTCATTTGTTGCGGCAAATTCATGTTCGCTATATTCGCCATTTGCTGCTCCAAACGATTAATACGCTGATCCGAAGACAACGACACAGGCGGTGGATTTTCAGTATCCGCATTCGTCTGCGGCGATACCGTCCCACTCACCGTGGCAGATGAGGCACTGTTCTCATCATTCGTCGGCGCACTCGCCGTCGCCGATGTGCCATCAGGATTATAACCTTGGGATAAATCTTCGACAGGAACATCGGCAGACGCCGTAGAAATAAACATAGCCACGCCGGTTACGCACGATAACCAAAATAATTTATTTTTCATCACTAGTATGCCTCATAGACTAAATTCACACGCCGATTCAAGCTCCACGCGTGTTCATTATTTCCATCCACTGCTGGGTGTTCTTTGCCATAGCTCACCATGTCAATTTGCTTGGGCAACACGCCTTGTTGCTCGAAGATGCGTGCCAAGGCTTGATCACGACGCCAACCCAGGCCCACATTATATTCCCGGCTGCCGCGATTATCCGTATTGCCTTCTAATCGCACTTTTGCTTTCGGGTGCGTGGCGAGGTAGTTGGCTTGAATGTGAATCGCGTTCATGTCGCTCGCCTGAATCTCGTTGCTATCAAAGTCAAAATAATACGTTTGATTCGCGGGTGCCACGAGCGGATTGATCACGCGCCCGCTCGAATCATACTTCGTCTGGCCCTCATAGCCCGACTGGCCATTCACGCCGTAAGTTTGCGCAGCGGATCCTTCACCGCCGGCCCCTGCTGCACTGCCCGATAACGGCTTATAGCCATTGTGACAGGCCACTAAGGTCAGGGCACCGAAAGCAAGCATGGCAACCTTGGCCACGGTTTTTACTCGAGCGATCACTGGTGACGACTGGATAAACAGGCGCTTACTTTGAAACATTGTCTCTCTCCTTAAAAGTTAATTTGACGGCAGTTAATTCGTTAAAAACGGTGACCAAGCGGGTTCTTGCACAACACCATCACTCCCCGGTAAGCGGAGCTTGATGCGACCATCCGTTGAAACTTGAGCCAATACACCGCGTTGACCATATTCAGTTGCGTAAATAATCATTCGGCCATTGGGCGCTAAGCTCGGTGACTCATCCACACCACTCTGCGCCAAAATATCTATCTGACCCGACGCTAAATCTTGGCGAGCGATACCAAATAAACCATTCTCCCGGTGCATCATGATGATCGACTGATGATCGCCCGGCAAAAAGCTCGCCCGCGCATTGTAATCCCCTGAGTAAGTCACGCGACTCACCTGGCTGGTTAGTAGGGAATAGTGGTAAATCTGCGGCGTGCCATCCCGATTTGACGTGAACAACAGGGATTTTCCATCCGGTGAAAAAGCCGGTTCCGTATCGATCGACCAATCATGGGTGATGGGTCGCAGCTGACCACTGGCTAAATTCAAGAGATAAATATTCGGATTGCCCGTTTTGGAAAGCACAAGCGCCAATTCTCTCCCATCCGGAGAAAAAGCAGGCGCACCATTAATCCCCGGCGCGTCACTGATCATTCGGCGCTGGCCGGAAGCGACATTTTGAAGATAAATGGCAGCATGATGTCCCTCAAAAGAAACATAGGCAATTTGTTGTCCGTTAGGAGACCAGGTCGGTGACATGATGGGCTGGTCCGATGCCAACAACGGCCGAGGATCAAAACCGTCGGCATCGGAAACCACGAGGCTATACTTTGCCTGGCCACCCGTGGGTCTTTGGACCACGACATAAGCAATCTTAGTTGAAAAGACACCCCGTGCGCCGGTCAGCTTTTGATAAATGAGGTCGCTGATGTGATGCGCCACATTGCGCAAGCCTGCCGCATTCACCTGAAAGGATTGACTCAATAAGACGCTATCGTTTTCAGTTTGGCCTGAGCCATGATAGACATTGACCAAGGTAAACGCGATTTGATATTGACGATTTGGAAGCGACTGAATCACGCCGACAACGACAGCGTTCACCCCTTCCCGCCGCCAGTAGGCGAAGTTGATCTGGTGGATATTCCCTGGATTTTGCCCGAGACCATCAGGCCCAACCACTCGAAACTGGCCGCTGTTTTGCAAATCATTTTTAATGATTTCAGGGATGGTTTGATTCCCCGGTGCTTCCACTGCAGGCCCTTCAAAAGGGGCAACAGCAACGGGGATCGCCGCATTCATCCCTTGTGTCAATTCTAAATCCAACGCAGCCACGCTAGGCCCCGCAATAAAAGCAGTGCTAAAGAGGATAGCTAGGAAAAAGTATCGTAATCGCATAGTGGTTTCCTTTGGAGGCCTATTATAGTGCTCCAAGGCCAATGGTACAACAGCGTTATGCCACGTTGTACCATTCGGGAGTTTAGTTTCGCACTTCGTGCGATAACTCCTTATCTAAAACGCCATTGCTGTAAAGGCGTAGCTGTAAAGGCGTAGGTTGGGCTAAGCGCCAGCGCAGCCCAACAAATCAAATATAAAAATATGAACCATGAAATATCGTCGAGCCAAAATCCCAGAAACTCATTATTTTTTTACAATAAGGATAGTGAAATTAATTTTGCAAAGAAAAGCTTTGGTGAATAATATTTTTATATTTGTTGGGTCGTTGATTTGTTGATTTGTTGATTTGTTGATTTGTTGATTTGTT
>CAYGED010000147.1:0-4033 GCA_964348555.1 uncultured Coxiellaceae bacterium | reverse complement strand
ATCCAAGAACATCTCATCGCGTTAGGGCGAGATTTTGGGCGCTTTCAAAAACGAATGGACGATTTGGCAAGACATATTGATCAAGCCCATCAAGATGTGGCTGAAGTACACAAATCTTCTCAAAAAATTTCCGGACGATTTAACAAAATTGAAAAAGTTGAATTCGAAAATATTCCTTCCTTACTCCAAGATTGAAAAGTTTCCGCCACCCAAGCAACCACTTTATCCTCAGAAAAATAATCCAGCATCCGCTCACAAAGCATACCAAACTTCTCTTGTGCCTTTATTCCCTGAAATAAATGCGCTTGCTCCGGCGTCATCGAAAAGAAATAAACTTCATGTTCTTTTCGCCAAATCAAAGCCGTCGATGGGGTATCAAGAACCCATGCTCCCGGGTCTTTTTCCTTCTCATCAATGGCCTGGCATCGAGTAAGCGTGTTGTAGCGACAATTTACAGAAATCACCGAAGGATGTAATTTTAACTGAAGATCTGCCCATTTTTCTGGAGGCAGCTTCGCTAAATCTTCTAAATTTAATTTCGGCTCATCTTTCGCCATGGTGGATTGATGCATGGCCCACTCAAATGCAGCTAATTCGAAATAAGCAGGATCACACCCCGAGGCGTTAGTTAAAAATGTTGGAAGATGCTCACCCACCATCATGACAGAAAAATGATGCGACGGATAAGCCGATAAATAGTCTCGTATCATGGCTTCGAACGGATTTGCGCCCATGATTTTGCGCATCACGGGAAAAACGTCCTCGAGAATCTCAACCAAACGTAGATAATAAGCATTTTGATACACACGCAAGCGATCTTCTGCGGACATATCATCCGGTTTTACAATCGCCACCTCAAGACCCGTTTGACCTTCAATAACAAAAGATTGCAGTGCTTCCTGCCACTCACGCAATGTTAACACAAGCACCCTCACCAATGAATTTTCGATGAATCGACCGCGCACGATCTAATTCGTGTAACAGATCATCCAAAGCAGGAATATTCGCATCGCGCTCAATCAACGTAGCCACTGAACCAAAACGATTTAACGCTGCTTCATATAAATCCCAAACATCGGAAATAATAGCCGAATCGTGCGTGTCAATAATGTGTGTTCCGCAATGATCGTGTCCCGCCAAGTGAAACTGCCGAACTCGATCAACAGGAATAGCATTAAGATAATCGAATGGGTTAAATCGATGATTGAACGCGTTTACAAAAATATTGTTAATATCAAGCAAAATCAAGCAATCGGCTCGTTTTGCAATTTCACTTAAAAATTCCCACTCCGTCATTTCTGACGCTTGATAAGAAACATAGCTCGATACATTTTCCAATAAAAGTTGTCGACCTAAATAATCTTGCACGGCTTTAACACGCAAAACAATGTGCCGTACGGCTTCTTCGGTGTAAGGTATCGGCATTAAATCATGAATGTTTACGCCATTCACCCCTGTCCAACATAAATGATCTGAAATCCAGAGCGGATCCACTCGCTTCGCCAAATCACGAAGCTTTGACAAATAATCCTTATTGAGCGGATCACAACTGCCAATGGATAAGGAAACTCCGTGCATCGCCATCGGGTAATCGCGACGAATGTTATCGAGATAAAATAAGGGAGCGCCACCATCGATTAAGAAATCTTCGGAGATAATTTCAAACCAATCAACATGGGGCTTGGATGCTAAAATAGCCTGATAATGCGTGGGACGTAGACCAATCCCAAAACCGGTAAATCGTGCAGTATCCATAAAGTTAAAAAAGGCCAAATATTCCCAATGTACTTGAGTATTTGGCCTCGTTTATATCGCTAAATATTACTTCTTACCTTTGCAACTGTTGCTTTTGCAACGGTGGCTCTTGCAGCTCGATCCGCCCATCTTACCCAATTTGGAGCTTGGGCCAGATTGATAGGAAGAACCTTGTGGCATGGATTGATGGTGAGAACAACCCGCTAACACAACAGCAGCTGCTACAGCAGAAGCAATGATTAAACCTTTTTTACTCATTTTTTAGATCCTTAATTTTAGTTGCACTTACGGCTAAAAATCTTAGGGATATTTATTGAGAAATGCAAGGAGTGTAAGAAAAATCGCACGCGTTCAAAATTTGTTCATGCCGAACGTCATCAACTGGCTTGTGTCAGAAACCACCGCCGCAGCCCATTCGCAAAGCGCTCGGGCGAAGATTCTTGTGCAAAGTGCAGCGCATCTTCTAACTCTACCAACGTTAAATCGGGTAAATGTTTTTTTGCCCATTGCACGGTTTCCATGGTCGTTATAAATCCTGGGACCGCGTAAAACATGAGTTTGGGAAGGTTTGCTTTTTGCAACCAGGTCGAATAACCCTCGATCAATTTATTCACTTGCCCGTTTGGTTTACCCAATGGCAAATCTTGAATAAATTGCCACAACGGTTTGCGACTTTGCGGTGTTAGAAATGGCTTTCGATAATGCGACATCACTTCTTCACTCAAGCGATGTATAGCACCCCTCGGTAGCATTTTATTCACGAGATAATTTTGCTCAACAATGGCCCGATAACTGGCCTTTGGGCGCTCTAATAAAGAAGCAAATTGCTGCACCGGCAAGGACAACATGCTCCAACTGGTAATCGGCCTCAAGTGTGATTCGTAAAAGGCTATCGCCTTAACGTTATCTGAGTGACGTCGAGCGTATTCAAAGCCAATCACAGAACCCCAGCCATGCAACACCAACGTGATTTGTTTCAATTTCAACTGTTGAATAAATCCTTCGATATAGGCGATATGATCAAAAACCGTGTAGTCAATATCAGGCTTATCCGAATCGCCCATGCCAATTAAATCAACCGCAATACAATGGGCTTTATCCGATAAACCAGGAATGATGTTGCGCCATAAATAGGAAGACGTTGGTATACCATGAATAAAAAGAACCGGCTCACCCTGGCCGGCCTCAATATAATACATTCGTGACCCTTTCACATTGGCGTAACGCGCCAAGTAATTATTGTTAACCAATTCCACCTCATCGCTCATCTTATTAACCTCTCTCTGCTATTGATCACCTATCCCATTTTCATTTGGCGATGTAGCCGCAATATCAAATAACTCTCGAATCGCCACAAAGAGTATAGTAAAGTCTTTCGATTCTGCAGCCCGCATATCGGATAAAATATCCTGCCAACGTTCAAACATTGCCTCATGTCGACCCAACCATTCCTTTACCTTCCCTGGAATACTTCTTGAACTTGTGTCTAACAAAATGCGGACGGTTAATTCCCGCTGTATCCAATCCAAATCACCCTTATACCCCGATCGCGCGAGAACAGCCCAACGATTATCGACGGGATAGGTATTTAAACGATCACGCAACCAGAATAAATTTAAACGATCCGCCAGCATAAAGTAAATTTTGGCCACCCGGAAGACCTCTTCATGGTGAGCGCTTGCTGCCTCTACAATATTTAACGCATGATAAATAGGGCTGGTACCTGCAATTTGTAGCGCGATTTCCTCAGGCACACCCTTATCCATCAGTTCTTTTTTACGATTATCCATCGCCTCTTTATCAGCACCCAACAAAAGCTTAGGAAGACGGCTAAATAAAGCCTTCACATGATCTCGGTACAGTTCAATCGTCTCAACAATGTCTAATCCGGATCGCTTGTTTCTTAAGATCCAACGCACCGCACGGCGCACAAGACGAACTGCATTCGCGCACATTTGATACTGCAAAGTTGAATCTATTTTATAATCTAAAGAATCAATGGAACGTTTTAAATCATTAAACCCGAAAATTTTAATGGCGGCAATGTAAGCGCGAACAATCGCTGAAATCTTCGCACCGGTTTCGTTTTGCATTTGATAAACAAATGTAATACCCATATCCGATACCAGTTGATTACAAAGCTGAGTGGCTATAATTTCTTTGGCCAAATAATGTTTATTTATTTCTTTTTCAAACTGCTTGGTTAACTCAGCAGGAAAGGCATAGTGAACCCATTTCGCAATATAAGGATCTTTGAGAATGGGTGACTTTTTAATAT
>CAYGED010000146.1:0-4043 GCA_964348555.1 uncultured Coxiellaceae bacterium | reverse complement strand
AAGTAGCCCGTATGAAGCGAAGCGAAATACGGGAAATTAAGAAATTAAACGAGTGGTTGCGGTGGTTGATGCCTTATGTATTCAGCCTTCGGCTGGAATCTTGGAGAAAGTTCAGCTTTGTGCTAAGGGTTACCAAAAAATTGGTGAAAAAAGCGCAGTGTACATGGGTACATGAGCATTTTTGAACGAATTTTTCGGCAATGATTAGCCAAAGATGGAGAATGAACATCCCGTATTCCGCTTCGCTTCATACGGGCTACTTAACTATCTCCGTGATGGATAATACCTTCTCCAACTCAAGACAGATTGGCAAGTGTCGAAATGTGTGTGATTTACTTTCTGAGTGTTCTGGATTCAGCGATTGCATCATCAGTTTCTTTAAGACGAATCTGGCTTGATGCAATAAGCTGAGCTCCATCTGCAATTGAACGATCTGCTTGCTCAATAATTCGTTCAGTTTCTTCTCTCGAGTCTCTCAGTACTCGCTGGGCTTCCTTCATTCGACTATCTGCTGAAAAAAACCATATAAAAGAACCGATAATTGGATATTGCGAAAATCGATTAACAGATTGTTGTTGCTGTGTTGTGTTAGGTTTCATCATACGAAATCCTCCTTACTTTGCTAACTTAGATACGGTTTCTGAGTTATTATCTGAATTAGGTATTATTGCTTGATGCCGATGAATAGGGCTTTTCCAAAAACACCAAGAATTTGCATACGATGCCATGATCGCGCTGGTATCGTGTTCGCAGTCACTTAGACGATTTTTAGTAAGAATGAATTCTCTACCTATTTGACGTAACTCGTCTCTTAATTCATCATTTCTATTCACGATTCTAGCGTTTAGGCTTGAAATATCACTTTTCTCAATTTCTAATTTTGACACGCGTTCTTCCAATCTTTTTTTATCAATTTGAGCTTGCTCTAAATCTTGTGCTATTTTAGTTCTACTGAAAAAATATGTTGCTGCCGAACCAGCAAATCCTCCCACTATTGTCAACCCAACTGGACTTTTTATAGATCCTAAAATCGATTTGCCCAAACGCAACAATTTTTCTTTCATTAGTCATCTCGATTTCTAATTTTCAATCAACACCATGTAATTACATTAATATAATAGCTATACTCTATTCATAAATCTGCACAAACCCGCGGTTTCCAAAAACGACCGTTATTTTGCATCTGCGCACTTCTAAAAATATGAAGCTTAAAACAGTCCATATCGACTTATTGTACTGGTATTTGAAAACAAACTCTACATAATCAAGTTATCGAGTATCATAAACTAATGATTAAAATAGTGACATCCTCCCCGAGCTAAAGTAGAAAAATTCAGGCTCTGGGATACCGTAAGAATAAATTTTTGGAATAATGCCAGTCCCTATCCAGAGCCAGTAGTTCAGCATTAGCTAAGGATGTAAGCGTTATTTCTTTTCTGATTGGCTAGACGCATTTTGCGGTGGGACGTGGACCTTCATTTTGGGGAGGAGGGTGTAAAAGTCGAACTGGTTGTTGGCATCGGTATTCGTTGGCAAAGGTGCTTTTTGCGTTTGTTTGGCGGGGATTGTTTCTTTCGCGGCGGGACTTTCTGGCACGAGGCTTGTCTTGGTGTGTGGGTGTCGATGGTGTATCGATAGGAAAACCAAAAAGAGCGCAATGGTGAGCACCGTCACTAAAGCGAATCGTCGCTGACCTTTTGGTTTTCGCTTTTTTGGCGGAGTTGACATCCGCTTCGCATAATCCCTAACCACAGTCACTGCCTCTTAATGGGTTGCTGTCGGTTGTTTTGGCGCAGGTGGCTCAGGGCTCGTGGGCGTTGAAGATTCCGTTTGTGGTGTTCGGTAGGCGTAAGGCAATCCATTAATTAAGAGACCGCCTTGATTGTAGCTGACGTTAATCGTCAGGTTTTTTCCGTCCGATAAGAGTTTTTTATTTTCAATCCAATATTGAATTTGACGTTGCGCTAATTCGTTCGGGGGCAACAATTGATTATTGATCGTTACTTTTTTATTTTGATAGAGGGTGGTCAGTTGTTCGGTTATCCACGTTTGAGGAAGGGTGGCGCTCAATTCGCCTTGTGCGTTTGCAATCAGTGCGAACAGATTTGCCGTGCTGTTCTTTTCAGCAAATTTTATGAGGCCGCGGATATCGATGGTTCCTTTATCCGTGCCCAAAGTAATGTGATCCAGTTTAAATGTCATGCCATGGCTGAGTAATTCTGCTGTTGCTGGGGAGAGTGCATACAGTTCGCTTTGCCCGATTTGCTGCGATTGACGCAATTTATTGGCGGCAGAAATCAAGGTTGACAATGATTGGGTATGAAGCCCAGTGATATTGTACTGTATGTCGACGGGATTAAAGTTCAACCAATCACTGAGCACATTAAAAGCGTGTCCGTGAAAGGCCAGCGCGGAAGTTTCGTCGGATTGAGAGAGCTTGGATGTCAGGCTGATTTGATTGATGGATACGGATTGGTTGGGTGTTTTGAAATACGTTGCATTATCGATCGTTAAAGCTCGGCTACCATACCAAAGTGATGCTGTTTTTGTCATGGCAGCATGAATGACCATATTTTTAAATGCAAGCTTAGATTGATAAGTTTGTTGATCGGTCGTTTCACTCGGCTTTATTCCAAACTTAATCGAATCGATCACGGCGTCGATGCTAAAATAGTTGCGAGCCGAGTCTAAAATAACCTTGGATTTTATTCCATCGATAAGAAATTGTTGTTGATTATTGGCAATCGTAATATTTTTTACAGAAATAAGGTTATCCAGTTTGTTGGAAAATCCGATGAGCGTGCGCAAGTCAAAATCAGAAAAGGAGTTATTGCTGCGACTATCAATTAAAGCCTTTGCAAAATAAAGATGATCTTGGTCGCCACCGAATTTACTCAAAATAAAAGGCCCATTATAAACTTCTTGATTGAGATCCAATTCGATGGGTGAGGCTTTAACAACTAATTTTTTATCTTGTATATTAAGCCACTGGTTTTTGATCGTTACGTGGAGAGTGGCATGAGAAACAAACCATCCCCAGTTAAACTGTTTGACTTCCACGCTGATTGTTTTGGTTGGATCCAATCGAGTGAAGAGTGGCTGGTAATTGTATTTGAGCCAGAGTCCCATACCGAGGGGTAGAACAACGATAATGATTCCGATCAGGATAATGAGTGTAATGAGAAATCCAAAAAATTTACGCATGGGGTACTCCTACATTTCTTCGGGGGCTGAAACGCCGAGTAAACTTAAACCATTCTTTAGGACCTGTCGGATGGCCGCGATCAGGCTCAATCGTGCATTACGTTGATGGGCGTCGTCAACTAAAAATCTTTCTGCATTGTAATAGGTATGGAATTGATTGGCGAGACCCTGGAGGTAATGTGCCAGGAGGTGAGGCTCGTGGTTGAGGCCAGCGCTTTGAATTAAATCGGGAAATTGGGACAAGGCGGCGAATAGCTCTTTTTCATGAGTGCTGATTAAAAGCGATAGATTTTTAAGGCCATCCGTCGGGTCAAAGGCAAGGGAGTGGGAGTCGAGTTGTCGCCAGATACTGCAGATCCGCGCGTGAGCGTACTGGATGTAATAAACGGGGTTTTCGCTGGATTTGGATTTGGCCAACTCCAGGTCAAAATCGAGGTGTTGTTCGGGTTTGCGCATGATGTAGAAAAATCGAGCCGCATCGTTCCCCACTTCATGTCGCAATTCTCGCAAGGTGATAAAGGTGCCCGCTCGAGTCGACATCGACACTCGCTCTTTCCCACGGTATAAAATCGCGAATTGAACCAACAAAACGTTTAGTTTTTTCGGATTCTGTCCGAGGGCCTCCAGCACCGCGCGAAGTCGCGCGATAAAACCATGATGATCGGCGCCAAACACATCGATGATGTGGTCGTAGCCTTGTTGGCATTTATAAAGATGATAGGCGACATCCGACGCGAAATAAGTGGATATGCCATTCTTTCGAATTAATACACGATCTTTTTCATCGCCCAGTGAGGTGGCTCGGAACCATTTGGCGCCGTCTTTTTCATACACATAGC
>CAYGED010000145.1:0-4086 GCA_964348555.1 uncultured Coxiellaceae bacterium | reverse complement strand
GGGGAAATCGGTTTCCGGCAAATTGAGCGTCAGTTTGTAATCGGACATGAGATGCCTTAACTGTTGATAGCAAGCCTCTGTTGATAAATGATTTCGCTAGCGAATGCAAGTGGGAGGAAGGTCTTTCCACCGAAAGATAACTCGAGAGACCTTACTGACCAGCTCGTTGAATTTTTCCACTACCAAAAACCGCCTGATCAACGATGGGTGGAGACCCATAATAGGTGACATTACCCTCACCAGAAATTTTCACGCTCAGCTTTTTCGAAGCATAAACCTCTGCTTTCGCTTCGCTGGTCATATCCAAGCTCACTGCTTCCGCTTGTAAATTTCGTGCATCTAACTGAGCGGCACCGGACATGGCGTAAGAAGCGTTATCCGTCTTACCCGCGAGCACCAATTTTGCCTCACCCGTTGAGGCCACATCGAACGAATGCCCATTTAAACCAGTGACTTCAGTTTGTGTCGCACCCGACGTCGAAAGACTCACTAATTCACTCGCATTGATTTGAATTCGAATCGGCTTGGACGGCACGAGCAAAAATCCTTTTTGCGTTGAAATCTCAAGCGTTCCTTCTTTTATTTGCGTTAAAATATGCGATTGCAAATTATCATCCGCAATCACCGACACCCGTTGCGGCTGACCCACATCAATGATCAAGCTCAACCCACCAATCGCTTTAACACGCTTAAATGGCTCTACCTGACGATCTTGGGTAACGATATTGCGACTTCCTTTGACTGTTTTTTCGCTACAAGCGACGAGCGCAAACGCAAAAAGCAGCAAGCATCCTAGGTATAATAGTTTTTTCATAACGCAATCTCCTTTTTCCAATCCGTACCTTTAGTAAACTCTTTTAAGCTTACCCGCACCAAATATTGCCTGATTAACAATGGGCGGCGTCCCATAATACGTGACACTACTCGTATCATAAATTCTTAGGTTCATCAATTTAGATGCGAAAACATCGGCACTGGAAGTTCCATTTATCTTTAAATTCACTTGTTCGGCCAGTAAGTTTTTCGCGTTTAACTGTATCGCTCCAAACATTTCATAAGTGGCTAAGTTTACCTTGCCCGTTAGCGTGAAATGCGTGTTTCCGGTTGATACTAACTCAAAAGAAGGACTATCAACACTCGTGACATTAACTTGCGTCGCATCGGTTGTAACCAGCTTATCTAACTTACTGACATTGATTTGAACCTGAATTGGCCCTGCAGGCGATAAAATAAACCCTCTTTTCGTTAACACCTTGAGCGTTTGGCCTTTCACTTCGGTGAGGATATACGCTTGTAAATTTTTATCCGCTGTCACCGATACACGCTGCTGCGACTGACTCGCAGCAATTGTTAAACTAAATGCACCCTCGGCTTTGATACGGGTAAACTGACCCACTGGTCGTTCTTGTGCAACAATATCATGGTCCCCAATGACCGTTTTTTGACTGCACGCAACTAACACAAATGCTAAGCTTAATAAGCATCCTAAATAGAAAATTTTTTTCATCGCAAGACCTCCCTAAGTCAATGCATGCATAATACTCGATCTTTTACTTAAGCGCTAGCGCCGCTTCTCCTGAGCATTAAAAAAATGTTTGGCATCGTCAATATCTTGACGCATTTGCTTCACCAAATCTTCAATTTTTTCATAACGCACTTCATCACGAAGTTTTTTCAAAAATTCCACCTCAACTGTTTTGCCATAAATCTCTTTACTATAATCGAACAGATGCACTTCCAGCACAACTCGAGGATCGTCAAACGTCGGCCGAACACCGAGACTCGCCACCCCTTCAAAAACGCCATCGTTTAAGCCATAAACCTTCACCACAAAAATACCGGATAACAAGAGGGCTCGTTGACGCCTATTTAAATTTGCCGTGCGCACGCCTAATTGACGACCTCGTTTATCGCCGTGCACCACCTTTCCACGCAAACGATAGGGCCTGCCCAATAAAGACTGAGCCAGTTGTAAATCGCCTGTTTTTAACGCCTCTCGCACACGCGTGCTACTCACCCGCTGGTTATCGATGACCATCGTTTTTGACTGGAATGCCTCGAAACCGAGCTCATTCCCCATTTTTTTCAACAAAGAAAAATCACCCGCTCGTTTAGCGCCGAAACGAAAATCCCCTCCCACCACAATCGCTTTCACATTGAGCTGATCCACTAAAATTTTCTTAACAAATGCTTCTGGAGACAATCGCGCAAATGCTTCGTTGAATCGAAAAATCAAAACATAGTCGATGTCATATTTTTTTAGTTCCATCCATTTTTCAGAAAAAGACATGAGGCGAGAGGTGGTTTTATTTTTCTGAAAAAATTCTTTGGGTGATGGCTCAAAAGTAATGACGACGTTGGGAAGACGTTTCGAGCGTCCCAATGCCGCTAACTCATGAAGCAATTGTTGGTGGCCGAGATGCAGTCCATCATAATTACCCAGCGTCACCACGCAGCCATTGATCGTGTGATTTAATTGACGCCATCCTCGAATTAATCGCATATTTTTATGCCTCTTCCATCAAGGGTGGCCGCAAATCTTTCGGCCGTAATCCAAGGATGAGCAAGGCCAGTAAATAAGTAATAAGACCCAAGGAAATCACCCATGCCAAATGCCCAGTACGTTCCCAAACAGATCCATTCAACCAGCGAAACAAGTGACCCGCAGAAAAACCAATCACCACACCCATGGCCACATTCGCCAATACAATTCGCAAAAACAATAATAGCCAACCGGGTTCGGGATGATAAATATCCTTTTTCAACAACAAAAACAGCAACACCAGGGCATCCACTAGGGAAGCGATCGACGTAGACAGCGCCAATCCGGCGTGCGCCAATGGTTTTATCAATGCTATGTTTAAAATTAAATTCACCACCACGGCCGCAGCCGCCACTTTGACTGGCGTTTTTATATTTTGCTTGGAATAAAATGCTGACGCCACTATTTTGACGAGCATGAAACCGGGCAAACCCAACGAAAAAGCCCACAAGCTTTTACGTGTCATGATCACGTCAAATGAGTCAAATGCCCCGTGACGAATTAATGTCGCCAACAACGGTCCTGCTAAAATAAATAACGCCACCGCTGCTGGAACACCGATTAACACCACCATGCGTAACGCCCAATCCAAGGTTTTTGAATAAGTGTCACTGGAAGCAGCGCTGTGATGGCGTGATAAATTGGGTAACACCACGGTAGCTAAAGCAACGCCGATGACACCCAAGGGCAAATACGTTAATCGATCCGAATAATACAACCAAGAAATGCTGCCATCCGGGAGAAATGAGGCGAAAAAATTATCGATTAACAAACTAATTTGTGCGACAGACACCCCAAATAACGCGGGCACCATTAATTTCATCACGCGCAACACACCGGGATCTCGCCATTGTAACCTTGGCATCGGCATTAACCGCAATTGTTGAAGGAATGGCAGCTGGACAAGCAGTTGCACAACGCCGCCAATCATAACGCCCCACGCTAACACGTAAATGGGTATGCTGGCGTGCGGCGCCCACGACCAAGCGACGACAATCATCGCCACGTTTAATAAAACAGAAGTGACGGCTGGAACGGCAAATCGGTTATACGTATTTAAAATGGCACCGGCAAATGCGGTTAAGGCAATTAACAACAAATACGGAAACGTAATACGAATCATGTGCGTCGCGTAGGGAAACCGTATGGGGTCGTGTAAAAAACCCGGTGCAAAAATCATGATGATGAACGGTGCGATGATTTCAGCGATGGCAACGACCAACAGTAGCGCCACGCTCAAACTGCCGGTAATGTGATTGATAAACGCACGAACCTCTTCTGGGGAACGCTTCGTTCGATATTCAGCCAGCACCGGCACAAACGCTTGTGAAAAAGCGCCTTCACCAAAAAGCCGGCGAAAAAAATTGGGCAGCTTGAAGGCAACCACGAAGGCATCAAACGCTGGGCCTGCCCCAAAGATCACTGCCAGAACGACATCCCGCACAAAGCCCAATACCCGAGAGATGAGAGTCATTCCCGAAACGATTAATGTCGACTTGAATAGCTTCCGACTCATGAAAAACGCCTTTGAGTTCCCTGGAGCC
>CAYGED010000144.1:0-4087 GCA_964348555.1 uncultured Coxiellaceae bacterium | reverse complement strand
GTATAGTTAACACAAAAAAACAGTTCTACATTAGTTTATTTCTCACCGTGAGAAAAATTTCAAGGAGATTTTCATGACCCGCCGGCATCAAAATTCATATTTAGAAGGCACTCAAGATAATATGCAGTTTCTTGCGATGACGTTAGCTTTTAATTATGCTCAAACCGACCTAAATAAACTGAAAGAGGCTAATTATCAACTGATCGAACAGTTTTTGACAGGTCATTTAGCAAAGCCTGATTTAGATACAACCGATAGCATTACCGGACTTCACTACGACCAATCCATCGCTCAGGCTCGAATTGAGTTGGCGGTTTTTGTTAAAAAGGTGTTAGCGGGAGAGCTTCATTTAGTTAAAACGGAACCTACAGAAGAGACTATATTAGCGACCTCTATCCCTAGTAAACAAGGCGAAGAAAAAAGCGACGATGCCACTAAAATCAATGCTGACTTGAGGCAAGCCATAAAGGTAATTCGAGAGGCGGTTATTCACAACCGTCATGAGCATCGGTTTAAAAATCTTAACTACCCTTTAATCCGTCAGGTGGTTAGTACCATTCAACAAACTTTCGGATTACATCAGTCATTTCGACCTGAATTAGACGACGATAAATTGCGTGCGATAAATGCTCAGAAATTAAAGGTATTTGAACGTGTATTTTCAAACGATTGCAAAAAATTACGGGAATGGCTGGCTTCAGCAGAGGAATCAAATGCACCTGCAGATCAGGCCATATTCAATGAGGCAGGAGACGCGCTGGCTGAGGCGATGCTGAGCATGCAAAATAAGTTTGAATCGTTTTGTGAAACGGCAAAAGCTAGGCAAGAGCAGCTGGTTGATGGGCAAACACCACTAAAAAACAAAAAACCCGATGACACTGTCACTAGCACAGGTAGTGCTGAAAATGAAACTGGAGAGGAAAAAAGTGAGTGTACCGGTAATGCGAATGGTTCAGAATTCTTAAAAACGCCTCCCCGGAAAAGGAAAAATTCTAGCAAAGGCCAGCATATTTTGAGCCCAGAAGATCACGCCGCATTGGCCAATCAACGATTAGACGTAAATTCACAAGATAATCTGGGCAACACTTTGTTGACCCATGCGCTACGTCATCATAATGAAAGATTTTTTAAGATGTTTTTAACCAACGGTGCCCGCCTTGATATTCCCAATAAATCTGGGGAAACTCCATTAGATGTGCCCGATGCGTTGGATTGGCTTTTAAAATTTCGGGACGATAAGAATAACAATGTTTTCCATTTGTCTGTTATGCATGGGAATGTTGGCAGCTTTCGCTTATTGTATGAAGGCGTGAAAGAGGATGAACAGTGGCTCACGCTTTTAACTGAGAAAAATAGTGAAGGTAAAACGCCTTTTGAGGTGGTGGATAAAGAGGGTAATCGAATTTTCCAACAGATGGTGCTTCTTCCTGAGGATGATAAAGAAGATGAGCGATATTTGGAGTTTATCAGTGATATAGTGGATAGGGTAGAAGAAGGGAATAAGCCGGGTATCAAGATAGTCATAGAAGCGGTATCAGCTTCACCAGTGCTGCAACCAGATTTACCTGAAGAAAAGAGCCAGGTAAATAACACGGCAGTGCGACGCCAATTATCTTTCGGTACGCCATCTTCGAAAACAGCTATCCATGATTTAAAAATAGATCTAAACCATCTGATTGCACGAAATAATAAACATGACAATGCTTGCACGTTGGTGGCTCGGCAAGTGAAACGGGAACATGAGGAACTTGACCGGGCAGAAGTTCGATTTGCAACAGTGACTAGGGCTTTCTTCCAGGTTTTATTCTATCTCTATGTTCAGCTGGATGATCTTTACGATGATCCGCAGAAAGATGACTATCAATCTTCCATGAAGAAATTACACGCCGTTCAAGAAGGCATGCGTCGAATTTGCGAAGGTGAAAAAAGTGACGCGGTGTTGACTGATTTGCTGCAAAATCCGGCTATCCAAGACAAACGAAATTGGTGGGATTGTCGAACATCGACTACGGCGAAATTGTTGTATAGCGAGGAGCTGAGATCAGGGTTATCGACATTAGATAAAAGTAGATTCAATCATGTTGAGCCGAAAACAGGAAACTACCTGGTCAATACGCTAGGAAAAGCAATGAGAGAAGGGCGAGTGGATGATGTCAGTGGTTTTTGTGAAGATATTGACCCGGAAGCCAGTAATCATTCTTATCGACCATTATTTCTGCGGTATAGTGCAGAAAAGACTAATTCAAATGAGAGTTTCTGTGGACTTTCAGATGGCTCAACAGCCGGTGTATTAGACCCAAAACGTAAACGTACGCCGATTGAGTTAGCCGCTTGGGAGGCCGTGACGTGTCATCGAGAGCGAAACAAGCTATTTGAGCGGCAACGTCTCGTGACACATGCCTTTGGATTGATCGTGGGACACTTGGTGGTCAGCATGAGCAAATACAAAGAAAAGTCTTCCGATTATATAATTTTAAAGAAGAAGCTAGAAAAGGTTGAGCAAGCCATGAAGGGTGTCATTACGGGTCATTATGTGGCGGTTCGCAATGCGCTAGAGGCTTTGAGAGGCGATTTACTTATTCGGGACAAAAGACGTCCCTGGGATTTCTTCCATACGCCGCGAACGCTCGTGTTAATTGACCGAGCCAAGATGGAGATTGAAAAAGAGTCTGTAAATTCTGCTCGTGCTGCTTAATGGTAGATTCTTTCATTGTCTGATATGAAATATCCTTGCTAGAATTAATTCAATTAGTTGTGTGTCGCGTTTGGAAGCGTGGAGTAAATGATTTATTTGCGCGGTGTATTCATCAATTTGTCTTCGAAGCACATCGGCCTGTTGCTGATCGTTACCATAGGCTTTATCATCCCAATCATCTTGCAACTGAAAAAGAACGCCCACGTGATTTGACAATTCCTTAAGCCATGCCATTTCTCGTTCATTCTTGCAACCGGCTGCGATCGCACCCATGCACATCGCTGCCTGAAAAAGCGCGCCTGTTTTGAGTCGGTGTATGGTAAGCACTTCTTCACGCGAGAGTCGACGGCCCTGTGATTCCAAGTCAAGCTGTTGTCCACCAGCCATACCCAACGAACCAGACGCACGAGCCAAAGTGCCCACTAAACGCGGATCTTGATCGGCTAGCACTTCGAAAGCCAGACTTTGCAGCGCGTCGCCGGCTAATATGGCCGTGGCTTCATCAAACGCTTTGTGACAGCTCAGTTTTCCGCGCCGAAAATCGTCGTTGTCCATGCTGGGTAAATCATCATGAATAAGCGAATAAGCATGGATAAATTCAACCGCTACCGCTGGAGCATCCAATTGCGTAGCAGAGCCGTTAAAAGAAATCCCGACAGCGTAAGTGAGTAAAGGTCGAATGCGTTTTCCACCACCCATCACCGCGTATCGCATCGCCTGGTGCAATCGAGTGGGGCTTTGTTCGGCGTTTGGTAGAAAGCGATTGAGCTGTTCTTCGATGCGCTTTTGGTAAGTCTCCAGAAACGCTTTGATCGGCGCATGATTATTCGTCAGAGTCGTCATAGAAGGGTTTTAGAACTTCTTCGTAGTTTTCTTTGGCTAAACGTTGAACCTTAGTTTTAGCTTTGGTAAGCGCTTGCTGACATTCGCGGATAAGGCCGACGCCTTTTTCGTAGTATTGCAGTGATTCTTCAAGCGAAAGATTTCCCTGCTCCATTTTCTCGACGAGGTTGGTCAGCTGATTGAGGGATTGTTCGAAATCAATGGGTGTGTTTGGTTTTTTTGGCATGGTTAGGTATTATCCGAGCCAATGGCATTGGCGAGTACATCGCGAGCTACTTTGGCATGCGGTGCGTCGACCAGCAATTCGATGACGCCAATGGATTGCGTGTCTCTTTTCTGGTCGTGCTTCAGTTGGCAGGAAATGCCATTCGTTTCGAGCAAAGTTTTGGCTCGAAATGCGTCAGATGCACTGGTATAGGTCGAGACTACAATCATGGGCGTTATTATAAACGTTTATGCGGCTTATGGTATATACCGCTCGCCAATAAAGATGTGAATATATTGAGGAAGCGAGCGGTATATCCTGTAAGAATGCTCGAGCGCGAAGTA
>CAYGED010000143.1:0-4106 GCA_964348555.1 uncultured Coxiellaceae bacterium | reverse complement strand
ATAGGGGGCTTACTCACAACGCCAGATTGTTACTTTCCCCAGTGACAAAGCTAGCGTTTAGCAGTATCTTAAAGGCATTGTTTTACAAATAAATTCTAAACTTTTAAGAAGGAGTTTGCCATGAGTATGAGTCAACATGTTGCGTTAATCGTTGCTGGTTGTGTGTTTGCAATCATTGCCTTTATGCATTTATTACGATTGGTTCGTAGAACCGAAGTGACGGTTGGAACACGTAAACTGTCCATGGGATTGAGTGTTCTCGGCTTTATCGTCAGCTTAGGCTTATGTGTTTGGATGTTTACTGCCTTATATTAGAAAAAACACGTTCAACGGCATCCAATGTCATGGAAATCTCATTAGCGCCATGCGCAGCGGAAATGAATCCCGATTCAAATGCCGAAGGGGCGAGGTAAATACCATTATCTAACATGGCGTGGAAAAATCGCTTGAAACGCTCGTTGTCACAGGCCATGACATCCGCATAGTTTTTCACGCGCTCATTGGCAGTAAAAAACAAACCGAAGAGACCACAAACGTAATTCGCCGACAGGGGAATACCTGCATGGCGAGCACGTTCCAGAATGCCCTCGATAAGCTGTTTCGTTTTTTCAAATAATGGCTCGTAAAAATGGGGGGATTCACACGCGGTTAAGGTTGCCAGCCCAGCGGCCATGGCGATTGGATTTCCCGACAGTGTGCCTGCTTGATAAACAGGGCCTTCGGGTGATAAATGCGCCATGATTTCTTTTCGACCTCCGAAAGCACCCACGGGCATACCACCGCCAATGATTTTTCCAAGCGTCGTTAAGTCAGGACGAACGGAAAAGTGCGCTTGAGCACCGCCTAATCCTAATCGAAATCCAGTGATGACTTCATCGAAAATTAAAAGACTGTCGTTAGTATCACAAAGATCGCGCAGTCCTTTGAGAAATCCGGGAATGGGTGGCACCATGTTCATGTTAGCGGCGATGGGCTCGAGAATGACGGCCGCAATTTGTTTGCGATTCGATTCAAATAAAGCAGCCACGGAATCCAAATCATTAAACGTTGCCACGAGCGTATCGTTCGTGGCACCTTTCGTTACGCCGGGTGAGCTCGGTGAGCCAAACGTTAATGCGCCCGATCCTGCTTTTACCAGCAAACTGTCTGCGTGACCGTGGTAACCCCCTTCGAATTTGATGATTTTTTCACGGCCCGTTGCTCCGCGCGCTAAACGAATCGCACTCATGGTGGCTTCCGTGCCCGAGTTAACAAATCGAATTTTTTCGATGGAAGGCACGTGCGAACAAATTTTTTCTGCCAAACGCACTTCATTTTCGCAAGGCGCACCGAAACTGAGTCCACGATCGACAGCATCTTTCACTGCGTTTATTACGGCAGGATGTCCGTGTCCTAAAATCATTGGGCCCCAAGAATCGACGTAATCGATGTACGTGTTGCCATCGACATCGGTAATCGTTGCTCCGCTGGCGGATTGAATAAATCGGGGAACGCCGCCAACGGCAAGATAGGCACGAACTGGCGAATTCACTCCGCCTGGAATATAATCTTTGGCTTCGCGAAATAAATGCATCGAACGACGAACGGAAGTGGTTTTATCGATGACAGACATAGGCGCTGATCTCACTTAAAAAAGGCGATTATGACATATAAAAGGTACATGTGCTTACTGTGCGGCTTTATTTATGATGAAGAGAAAGGTTGGCCGGATGATGGCATCGAGCCCGGGACTCGCTGGGACGATGTGCCGGATGATTGGATGTGCCCGGAATGCGGAGCCATGAAATCTGATTTTGAGATGGTTGAGTTGGTTGGCGACTGATTGTTAAACCTAGTGATCCTCGCCCGGCATGAAATACCTGGGCTAAGCCGAAAAGGATGAACCACAGCCGCAAGTGGTTTTAGCATTGGGGTTGCGTATCACGAATTGTGAGCCGTTAACGTCTTCCCGATAATCGATTTCAGCGCCATGAAGGTATTGGAGACTCATGGGGTCAACCAGCAATTTGATTACCCGGAGTCCGCCACCACTACCGTCGCCACCGTCCTCGTCATCCGCTTTCTCCAAGGCTTTTTCGAGCACGAGGTCATCAGCGTTAACCAGGGGATCGAAGGTGAAACCATATTGAAATCCTGAGCATCCACCGCCGGTAATGTAAACCCGGAGGTTCAAGCTAGGATCGCCCTCTTCGTCAATCAAGCCCATTACTTTGCGGGCAGCCGCTTCAGTGAAGACAAGTTTTAACGTAGGCGCTGAGTGTTGCAAATTGGCAGTCATGGTTGGATTATCCAATGATTACACCATTGAGTCAAATGGGAGAGTTTTCCAATATGAAATGAGTCTGAACGGAGGGTCGTGATTCCAACGTGAAATGAGTCTGGACTGGACATTTTTAGGGCTATCTTCATGATTGAAGAATGAAAACGATCATGAAATTAGACAAGCTAAAGACAGTGGCTGAAATGGAATTCTTAGCATCACCGCCATCTATAAAAATTAAAAATGTGGGAGCTTCCATTATTGCCCACCGAGATTAAACTTTTCTTAAAAATTCTCTTGAGCCTTTATTTGAGCTCCCTCAATAAAACCACCGAAGAAATCGCCTAATTTCCACGATGAAATCGGACTATCAATAATGACTTATCTACCGAGCGTCTCAAATTCTCGAGGAATTTTGTGTTGGAGATCCTCCGGGACCAAGGCTTTCAACTCAGGTGGCAATACGGAACCATCGCAAAAATCGTTCTTCAATAAATATCTTACTGTACACTCCAAACGACCACCCGTTACAACAATCAAATTATTAGCCTTTGAATCGAGCTGATATTTGGGTATCTGATTTATCGTCTGTACCGTATCAAAATTCATCTTTCTCCCTTCTGCTCTTGACGCCCTTTGTTCGACAAAGAGTAAATCACGCCGGTCACTCCATAAAGCCCTATTCAAGCCATCGAGAATTTCGTTGATGTTTTTTTGCAAATTCCCTGTGTGCGAATTCATCACCAATTGCAATTGATTCGGAAACTTAGAATTATATTTCACATCAAGCACTGGAAAAGACGAGTACTCCGTTACGGGTTTCAACGAAATATACTGGGAACTTTGCCCCTTCGGGTTATCACCATTGGCAAATAAACTGTAAAGACATTCGAGTGCGTTTCGCATGATCTCATTCTTTGGCTAGACGGTATCGTTATTTTATATCCCTACCGGAGAAACTAACAGTCATTGGTTAAAATAATCATCTCTTAAGCTTTTTATTTCATTCCTAAATCGACAGCCTCTTGGTCCTCGCGCTCATCATCTACATCGGCTCTCATCACCGGTAAAGTAGTCGGAGGTAAACGAATCATATCCAAGCCGTAAACATCCTCATCACCGGCTGGATTATTTTTATCCAAAATGGCATAACGACTCGGTTGAGCGAACTCTTTTTCAACCTGAGCAACATCCCAGGCAAAATGCGCTGAAGTCCACGATCCATCTATCTTATCTTCTCGCCAGAGAATACCATGATCATTCCGATACGACAAAAACTGACTGCCCCGAATAGAGCGATCCAGTTCGGGCTTTCGTGCTAGTCGTATCCCTCTTTCCGTTAAGCTGTCTTCTAATTCCTGTAACATGGCAACAAATTTAATGTGGTCATTACACCGGCTAAAGAAACGACCACAGCAAGCGCGCATGCCTGACTGAAACCGGGGCAATCGAAAGCGTGCTTCATCATATAGGTAAATCGTACACGCTTTTCCTTCACTCTCAGCATTATTCAAATTTTGAAGTGTCGTAATCTTAAATAGTTTGATTTCGTGCTTGAGGAGAATAGGCTGAATCACTTGTTTCCAAGCAAGCTGGACATTCCTTTGATCTCGTTCTAAAGCAATATGGACCTTCCAACCATATTCGCTATGATCAAATGATTTTTTCTTATACAATCAATTACCGTGCGTGCTTTCGACTTCATATCCTGTTATCTCAGCCGTAAAAGGATCCGGCAGACTGTCCGTCATGCGAGATCCCACAGCGGACAAGGTGTCGCTCTCATGCTTAGACTCGAGGCCCATCAACGGGTCTTTTTCTGTCGAGTGTCTCGATGCTTTGACTT
>CAYGED010000142.1:0-4130 GCA_964348555.1 uncultured Coxiellaceae bacterium | reverse complement strand
GGGAATCTGGCGGCATATTCCTTAATATAGTGAGTGATTTTGATTATGCACCTATTCCAAAAACTTATCTCATGCAAGATTTCGGATTTCAAACCAACTGGGCAATGAGAAAAACGATTGAAGCAGATTTTTTTATCTGTGATCATTTGCACCAAAAGAAATTCCCAGATTTACTAACCGAAATGAATGAAGTCCACCGCAACATCATTCAGCAAAAACTCTATCAGACAAACACCACAAATGCATTATTTTTACAAGCTTATCACTCGTGATATGATGCCTCAATGGATGTCAATCATTATCCCTTAACTCGAGAACTGGGAATGCTGCTAAAAAAACGTGGCCTGAAATTAGCCGCGGCTGAATCATGTACCGGTGGCGCCTTTGCGCGCGTGATTACACGAGTGGCTGGTGCATCAGCTTATTTTAATTGCAGTTTAGTGACGTACAGCAATCAATCAAAAATGGATCTTTTAGGCGTGAGCGCGAATTCGCTTGAAAAGCATGGTGCAGTGAGTGGGGAAGTGGCAGAGGAAATGGCGCTGGGCGCTTTGAAGCGAGGTCATGCGGATATTGCGGTGAGCTTTACGGGTGTTGCGGGACCGGATGGAGGGACGCCAGAGAAACCCGTGGGGACGGTGTGGATTTGTGTTGCGCAAAAAAATGGCAAATCAGAATGCCGCAAAGTTTTTTTTGAAAGTGGTCGACAGAATATCCGAAATTGTGCGGTTACTTATGCGTTAAAGTGGTTATCTCATTTGATGCAGGGATGAATACTGCGTGGGATCCAATTGTTCGCCTTAAAAAATTTTTTCCTCGCGGCTTGCCACGGGGTATTTATTTCCAAACTCTCATCATAAGGCGGTATACCTTTTAGCGAAATTTATGGAATAATAGGGCCTGTTTACAATTCGCTAGGGTGAGGCGTTATTCGTTGATTTTTGAGCACCGCAGCGCAGTTTACATTAAAGTAAATGAGCAGCGGAGCGCAGAAAATCAACGAATAACGCCCAGCCTAGTAGAATTGTAAACAGGCCCTACTGAAGGGTGTTTCTCGAAATTATAGTGGTGATCAATGGAATTTCGAGAGGTTCCTCGTCACTTGAGTAATTTAAGGAGTAAGAATGGAAGATCGTAGTAAGGCACTGAGTGCGGCATTGTCCCAGATTGAACGTCAGTTTGGTAAAGGTTCTGTTATGCGCTTGGGAGGTGCT
The DNA here is from genome assembly GCA_964348555.1 of uncultured Coxiellaceae bacterium. Classification (GTDB taxonomy): domain Bacteria; phylum Pseudomonadota; class Gammaproteobacteria; order Coxiellales; family Coxiellaceae; genus CAMTUH01. The sequence continues at coordinate 2,916 of CAYGED010000142.1, read as the reverse complement.
GAGGCACTTCGTGATATCGATGTGATTTCTACGGGTTCGATTGGGTTAGATTTAGCACTCGGAGTGGGCGGGTTGCCGCGCGGACGTGTGGTTGAAATTTACGGTCCTGAAGCCTCGGGTAAAACGACGCTAACTTTGCAGACAATTGCGGCTTGCCAACGAACGGGTGGAACCGCTGCTTTTGTCGATGCTGAACACGCATTGGATCCAATTTATGCAGAAAAGCTGGGCGTTAATGTTAACGAATTGCTGGTTTCACAACCGGACACGGGTGAGCAGGCGCTTGAAATTACTGACATGCTGGTTCGCTCGGGCGCTGTTGATATGGTGGTGATTGACTCGGTAGCGGCGTTAACACCCAAAGCGGAAATTGAAGGTGAAATGGGTGATGCACACATGGGCTTACAAGCTCGCTTGATGTCGCAAGCCTTGCGAAAATTAACAGCAAATATAAAAAGATCCAATACCTTAGTCATCTTTATTAACCAAATACGTATGAAAATTGGCGTGATGTTTGGTAATCCGGAAACGACCACGGGTGGTAATGCATTGAAATTTTATTCTTCAGTAAGGTTAGATATTCGTCGTATCGGTTCGATCAAAAAGGGTGAGGAAGTTTTGGGTAGTGAAACACGCGTGAAGGTGGTGAAAAATAAAGTTGCTCCACCCTTTCGCCAAGTTCAGTTCGACATCTTGTATGGTACTGGTATTTCGCGAGAAGGTGAGCTCGTCGACATGGGTGTTGAGAACGGTATTGTTGAAAAGTCGGGCGCATGGTATAGCTATGCGGGTAATCGCATTGGGCAGGGTAAAGACAATGCTCGTGATTTTCTGAAGCAAAATCCAGAGGTTGCTCAGGAAATTGAAACTCATTTACGAAAAAAGCTTGTGCCGCAAAAGCAACCCGAACGAGCGGCGGAAGAGGCAATTTAATCGGTTTTCTGCATCATGCCGCGTGACACAGAAAGTGAAAAAGCTTATGCACTTCGGGAGTGTGCGCAGGATCTCCTTGCACGAAGAGAACATTCCCAGGTTGAGCTTAAGCGTAAGCTAATGGCGAAAGGTTTTGAAAACCTAGAAATTGAAAACTTGCTGGTAACTCTGGCCAAGGAAGGCCTTCAAAGTGACGAGCGTTTTGCCGAAGCCTATGTTCACCACCGTGTGGACATGGGCTTTGGTCCTCGTCGTATTGAATGTGAGTTGCTTGAAAGGGGTCTTTCACAATCGTTAATTCAACAGTATCTCCCCCAAGATAACGCGTTTTGGCAGGAAAGAATGGCGTTAGTTTGGCAAAAAAAGTATCATGCAAAGGATAACTTCAATCAGAGGGATTATGTTAAGCAAGCGTGCTTTTTGCAGCAGCGTGGCTTTGAGTCAAGTGAAATTGTCCGCTGGTTGAATGAGGTAAGACGTAGAGGTTATTCATGTCAAGGCGAATGAGCAGCAGCGAAATACGAAAAGCATTCGTTAATTATTTTAAACAACTTGATCACGAAGTAGTTCCAAGTAGTTCATTAATTCCAGCCAATGACCCCACGTTACTTTTAACTAACGCTGGGATGGTTCAGTTTAAAGAGGCTTTTTTAGGATTGGTGAAACCGCCTTGCGCACGTGCAGTTTCTGTGCAGCGTTGTATGCGTGCGGGTGGGAAACACAATGACCTTGAGAATGTGGGGTATACTGCACGCCACCACACTTTTTTTGAAATGTTGGGAAATTTCAGTTTTGGTGACTATTTTAAGCGCGAAGCCATTCAATTTGCGTGGCGATTTTTAACAGAGGTTTTGCAGGTTCCAAAAGAACGACTATGGGTAACGGTATTTCGTGGCGATACCGAAAGCGAATCCATTTGGTTAAATGAGGTCAAGCTTGATCCCACTCGGTTTGCCCGCTGTGGTGAAAAAGATAATTTTTGGCAGATGGGTGATACAGGGCCTTGTGGTCCATCCACGGAAATTTTCTATGACCATGGGCCGCATATTGCAGGTGGTCCGCCGGGAAGTGCAGAGGCCGATGGTGATCGTTACGTGGAGCTGTGGAATATCGTTTTCATGCAATATAACCGTAATATTCATGGTAAATTAACGCCACTGCCGATGCCTTGCGTGGATACCGGAATGGGTTTAGAACGCGTTGCGGCTGTCTTGCAGGCTGTTCATGACAATTACGATATTGAATCTTTTAAAAATTTACTCAAATCCTTAGGCTCAATTGTTAAAGTAACCGATTATCATGACACCTCCATGCGCGTGATTGTCGATCACATTCGTTCGACCGCGTTTTTAATTGCTGATGGTGTGATTCCTTCAAACGAAGGTCGAGGTTACGTGCTCCGTCGAATCATCCGACGCGCTGTTCGTCATGGATATAAACTGGGCCAACACACTCCCTTTTTCTATCGATTGGTTGCTCCGCTGATTGAGGTGATGGGTGAGGCCTATCCTGAATTAGTGAAGGCCCAACCGTTAATCGAACAGGTTATTGAGCAGGAAGAAATACAATTTTCTAATACCTTATCAAAAGGTCTTAAGATTTTAGATAATGAAATGTTGGCGTTAGGGAGCAAAGAAATTCCAGGCGGATTAATCTTTCAATTGTACGATACTTATGGCTTTCCCCCGGATTTAACCGCAGACATTGCACGTGAGCGTGGTTACACCATGGACTACGCGGGTTTTAATGCCGCGATGCAACAGCAACGAAATCAATCACAGCAAGCCCAGCAATTTTCGGTGGACCAAACTTACACGGTGCATATTCGGGGCGAAACGGAATTCGTCGGCTATGAGAGTTTGGTGAGTGAGGGTAAGGTCACGACAATTTTGCAGGACAATAAACTGATGAGCATTTTGGGGATGGGGGAACGTGGTGCAGTGGTTTTAGATCGAACCCCTTTTTATGCGGAGTCAGGTGGAC
>CAYGED010000141.1:0-4144 GCA_964348555.1 uncultured Coxiellaceae bacterium | reverse complement strand
GTTCTCTAAGGAATCAAGCTGATGATGGCAAAGGTCTTGGTTTTAATAATCAAGCTGATAATGGCACAGGTCTTGATTTTATACCGGTTGCGGATGTAAAAAATTATAATGAAGGAGAAGGTGAAAAAAATCAACCAATCGGGGAAAAAGAAAACCACCGAGATCCAGCAGAAGAAAATCAGCTAGCGTTAACACAACCTGCAACGACGCGACAAAAAATTTATTATAAAGTTGGAAAAGGGACGATTATCGCGGCGTTTGTGGGGGAACTCATGTATGCCATTTTTAGTGTTCAAGATGGTGCGGGTGGAATTTACGCGTTTTTGCAGAATATGTTTAATTATCCGGCTCCTTACAGCCCAGGTCCAGAAGGGGATAATCCGGATAACGGATGGACAAAGCCCGGTTATCTTGTCCCTGCATTAATATTGGCTATGATGGATTATGGGTTAAATGTTTGTGTTATGGATCCGACGGATGATGCCTTAGGAGCTGCGGGTTTGAAAAAGGGCCAGCAGGAGGGTGAACTGCTTCAAGTGCCAGTGACAGAATCGAAGAGATCAGTTTTTCACAAGGCTATTCTGTCTTTCGTCATTGGAGTCGCTCTTTTTAATTTCGTATCGGGTTCTTTAACGGATATCATCGCTCCACATACACTGGGCAAACAGGGCAACCTATCAAATGACGGGACTGCTGGTTTGACTTGGGGTGTTGGGGGTCCACTTGCGTTGACGGGTATTTTTTACTATCTCTTTTTGTCTTTTAACGATGTGGTTGATCATATTGATGAGTTTGCAAAAGGGCGTGAGTCGCTTATTGCAGAACTGTGGGGGCTGAGTAAAAAAGCCTGGTTTATGGCGATGTCGAAAGGACTCGTGACTCACTTCTATCGAGCAGCCGTTTTTGGGTTGGTAACCCAACAGCTTCTTGATGAAGTATTGGGTTCTAACGGTAACGTTGCAGACATGATGGCACTTCTTGCAGCGGGGGCTGGTTTTATCACGTCGATTACCACGCGTACCTTAAGCCCGGTTAAGAGCTATCTCGAACCCTTTGCAGTGAGAGACAAGCACAAGGTATTGATCAAGTATAATCATGATTTGATTAATGCAGGTAGGCGGGAGCTAGCGTGGAATGGCTTGAGCAATAGTCAGAAACTCCGTGCTGTTGCGCCAGCGTTATTTTTAGGATTAATCCGTTCTATTCCGATCGGTTATCTTGTTTATAAATCGTTAGCTGATTATGTGGGCGAGCTTGGCATTCCGGAGGGAGCTAAAATTTTTATCCAGAGTCTGGGTGCTTTGCTTGTTCCATTGCCTTTATTGGTTCACGCTTGGAAGACGGACGTTGAGCATGCGTTAAATGTGTTAGCGTGTCGCAGTCAGTCGGTGCAAAATATCGTTCAATACCAGGTCGAAGAAGTAGCTAGGAAAGAGTATGAAGCCCCTAGCGCCGATGACTTCTCATCTGTTGCAACGGTTCTGAATGTGGGCTCTCAAACGGTTCGATTACTGATCGGTTTGATGGCAGCTTCCTTATTACATAATGGAACCTTATTTGATTTAGAAATGCCGCTGGATCGCGCAACAGCTTTACTCTTCTGGGTCGGTGGTGAGGTTGCGTGGACTCAGTTTTGGTATTTTCAGCCGAAACTGGGTACGCCAGTTAAAAATCGAATGAATGATTTTCGTAATGGATTTAGCTGGTTCAAAGAGAAAGCCATGTCATGTTGTGCTGGTTATAAACCCATTTCGGAAGATGCAAGCAATCAAAATAATAACGAGGATGGATATCAGCCTCCTAATGCAACCATAGTATGAGTAAGTAGGTTGGGCTGAGCACCAGCGAAGCCCAACAACCTCTCCTCACTTCAAAAAAACCTTGTGTATAAGCCTTCCCATTAGTCAGTGAATCGCTTATCCTTGTTCGAGTTTCACAAAGGGTGAAACTCGTGCACCAAATAATTTACGCGGGGAGCAATGCGGCAGCGATGAGCGATTTATCGACGCTCAACGGACGAAAACCGGCGCTACTGGCCTTAGCCGATGGGACTATTTTTCCGGGTTATTCCATTGGCGTCGATGGAAAGACGGTCGGGGAAGTGGTTTTTAACACCGCGATGACCGGTTACCAGGAAATATTGACCGATCCCTCTTACGCACAGCAAATCGTCACACTCACTTACCCCCATATCGGTAATGTGGGCGTCAATCCCGATGATCAAGAGTCGGACCAAATATGGCCGGCGGGTTTGGTCATTCGTGAACTTTCTCCCATCGTGAGTAATTGGAGAGCGCGTCAGTCGCTCAGCGATTACCTCATTCAGCAAAATACCGTTGCGATCGCCGGCATTGACACGCGCATGCTCACGCATCGCTTGCGAGATCAGGGAGCACAAAGCGGATGCATTTTAGTGGGAGAGGATATCAGTTCGGATGCTGCAATTGCCGAAGCGCGCAAATTCCCCGGTTTGGAAGGCGCCGATCTTGCTTCAGTCGTTTCGACCAAGAACATGAAACATTGGGAAGAAAACGTGCTCGAGTTATCGTCTCAGCAAACGCCCGTTGCGGCGCGATTTCACGTGGTTGTTTACGATTTTGGTGTGAAGCGACAAATCTTACGATGGTTAGTTCATTTTGGTTGTCGCGTCACCTTGATTCCCGCAAAAACACCAGCTTCAGACGTGTTGGCATTGAAACCAGACGGTGTGGTGTTATCAAATGGTCCTGGTGATCCGGCTGCTTGCCACTACGCCATTGACGCCACAAAAAGATTGCTCGAAAAAAATGTGCCTATTTTGGGGATTTGCTTGGGTTTTCAGTTACTGGGTTTGGCTTGCGGCGCGCGGACGGTGAAAATGAAATTCGGTCATCATGGAGCCAATCACCCCGTGCAAGAAATTAAAACCGGACGCGTTTTTATCACCAGTCAAAATCATGGTTTTGCCGTTGATGAAGCGAGCTTGCCGAAGACACTGCGCATCACACATCGATCGTTGTTTGACGGGAGTCTTCAAGGTTTTGCGCATAACACTCAGCTGGCGATGGCGTTTCAGGGTCACCCAGAAGCAAGCCCCGGTCCGCAAGAGATGGTCGACATGTTTCGCGAATTTATGCCCATGATGGAGGTTTCGCATTCCTATGCCGAAGAGAACTGACATCAAAAGCATATTGCTGATTGGCGCGGGGCCGATCGTTATCGGTCAGGCTTGTGAGTTTGATTATTCGGGCACGCAGGCCTGTCGCGCGCTGCGCGAAGAAGGGTATCGCGTTATTTTAATTAACTCCAATCCCGCGACCATCATGACCGATCCCGACATGGCGGACGCAACGTATATCGAGCCCATCGAGTGGTCAGTCGTGGAAAAAATTATTGAAAAGGAAAGACCGGATGCGCTTTTGCCTACGATGGGTGGACAAACGGCACTGAATTGTGCGCTCGATTTAGTGCGCGAAGGAGTGTTGCAAAAATATAACGTGAAATTGATCGGCGCGTCACGCGAGGCGATTGATAAAGCAGAAGATCGACAATTGTTTCAGAAGGCCATGCATAAAATTGGTTTGCAAACCCCGCGCTCGGGTTTGGCGCATTCAATGGAAGAAGCGTGGACTATTTTAGAGGACGTCGGTTTTCCAGCAATTATTCGGCCGTCGTTCACCTTGGGCGGAAGTGGTGGTGGCATTGCGTATAATCGCGATGAATTTTTAACGATTTGCCAACGTGGTATCGAGCTCTCGCCGACAAACGAAGTATTAATTGATGAGTCGATCCTTGGATGGAAAGAATATGAATTAGAAGTGGTGCGCGATAAAAAAGATAATTGCATTATCGTTTGCGCGATCGAAAATATGGATCCCATGGGAATACACACCGGTGACTCAATCACCGTGGCGCCGGCACAAACACTCACGGATAAAGAATATCAGTGTATGCGCGATGCAGCGATTGCGATTTTACGCGAAATTGGCGTTGAAACGGGTGGATCCAATGTACAATTTGCGGTTAATCCGGATGACGGCCGATTGATGGTCATCGAAATGAATCCGCGTGTGTCGCGTTCCTCGGCGTTGGCGTCGAAAGCGACGGGTTTTCCCATCGCGAAAATTGCGGCGAAATTAGCGGTGGGCTACACCCTCGATGAATT
>CAYGED010000140.1:0-4146 GCA_964348555.1 uncultured Coxiellaceae bacterium | reverse complement strand
GGAGAATAAATCCGAAAATCCCGTATTCCGCTTCGCTTCATACGGGCTACTTACTGAGTTTGTTGGGCTTCGCGTGTGCTCGGCCCAGCCTACTTGCTTCATCCGTTCGAAGACGTTGCTTTAACGATTACAAAACCATCCTCATCTTCATCGTCATTAACATGATTATCGCTCTTGCTATCAGAAGCACTCGAAACTGCAACACCGAAGTTGTTTGCAGTCCACATAGACAAAACCAAGAGTTCACTGGCATTGGCATCAACACTGGTTTTATGCTCTTCAACAACCACTGTGTGATCACCCTCATTATCAGCAGAATGAGTCATCGACGGAATAGTAGAATTAGCATCCTGGACTGGTGGTGTAGCATTCAAACTATCTTCCCTTTTTGGTTCTGATAAGGCAGTGGAATTGTTAGTGTTTTTTTGTGGCAAACGTTTTTTATTCTTTCTTTTTTTTCGCATATAACCTCTCTTAAATAAATAACCCAGTGCAGAATTGTTTATCGTCTCTCATGAGGATTGTCATCGATCAGCGCATCGGTTTGCTGCTGCACTCGTCGTCGAAAATTCAATGGATCCGGCACGTTCGCATAATAGTCCTGCGTTCCACCGGTACCGATAAGAACGATGGTCCCATAATTAAAAATACGACCAGGCACCGTTTGACTCACGTTAATAGCTTCCAAACGTTGAAGAAAGATTTCCAGCGAATTTCGGCGTATCCAACCGGTTTTCATTAAAACTCGTTTATCGGTTACACCGTATTCCGAGGTTCGAAAGATGATATACGCTGTCAGTAACCAATAACAGGCCACCAAAGCAATCACAAAACCGACGATTCCATATAATTGATAGCCCCCTAAAACGCTGAATTGAAAACTAAAAAAAATGGGCCCATAGTGAAAAAAGAGCATGGCCACAATTAACATCAGCACACCCGGCGTAAAAATAATCCAGTGGGGCCTCGCAATATAAATTAATTTTTCACCCCTGAGCAAGGTGCTTGGAATATATTTAAATTGCATAAGAACCTCATCAATTGTGTGAATAAATACCCCGTGGCAAGCCACGGGGAAAAAATTTATACTCATTCAAAATTCGCCACGATGCGATCCACGCCACGAACCCCCCGAGGAAGTTTATTTCCACGACGTCCTCTTTCTCCCTGGAAATTAGCCCAATCTTTCTGGCTAAGGGTCAATTCCCTTGTTCCTGAATAAAGCGTCAACGTGCTGTTTTCATTTAATACCGCAACGCCAACACAAAATTCTTCACGCGCCGCGACGCGCGCCGGCGAAATTTGAATAATTTTATTGCCTTTTCCTTTTGGCAATTCCGGCAGTTCCGCCAATGGAAACGCAAGCACCCGGCCTTCTGAGGTTACCGCAATGACGTATTGGGATTCTTTATCACCAATCATTTTTGGCATTAACACTTGCGAACCTTTCGGTAATTTTAAGATGACTTTGCCGCTGCGACTTTTCACCGATAAATTTTTTAATGGCGTGATGAACCCATAGCCGGCGTCTGACGCCAGTAAGTAATATTGATCCTCGTCACCCATCAACGCGCCCACAAAATGGCTGTTGGATGGTGGATTTAATCGGCTGGTCAGTGGCTCACCCAAGCTTCTCGCCGATGGCAATGTGTGTGTGGGTAATGAATAACATCGCCCCGTCGAATCCAGCAAAATAACGGCTTTATCACTGCGGCCTTGTGCCTGCATTAAAAACTCATCCCCAGCGCGATAACTCAAAGCACTACCATCAACCTCGTGCCCTTTCCCAGCACGTATCCAACCATTTTTGGAAAGCACCACGGTAATAGGCTCCGATGACAGCATCTCTTCTTCACGTATCGCTTTCGCTTCGGCGCGCTCAACCAAGGGCGAACGCCTTTTATCGCCGTACGCTTCTTTGTCTTCTTCCAACTCACTGCGAATCATTTTTTTCAACTTCGCTTTGGAGGCGAGCGTCTTTTCAATTCCATCTTTTTCTTCGGCTAATGCGGCTTGCTCATCCTTAATTTTTTGCTCTTCTAATTTCGCTAATTGCCGCAATTTTATTTCTAAAATGGCTTCGGCTTGTGTCTCGCTGAGCTTAAACTGCTTCATCAATGCGGGTTTGGGTTTATCTTCTTTTCGAATAATCGCAATGATTTTATCTAAATTAAGATACGCAACGACAAAACCTTCCAGCAGGTGTAATCGGGCAATGACCTGTTCAAGGCGATGCTGCAACCGTCGCGTCACGGTTTGCATTCGATAGTCTAACCACTCCTTGATTAAAGACACGAGATCTTTAACCTGCGGCCGACCGTCGAGTCCAATCACGTTTAAATTCACGCGATAACTGTGCTCCAAATCCGTTGTGGCAAACAGATGATCCATTAATTCATGCATGTTCACCCGATTCGATCTCGGCGTGATGACCAAGCGTGTCGGATTTTCGTGATCGGACTCATCGCGAATGTCTGACACGGTTGGCAATTTTTTCGAAAGCATTTGCGTTGCAATCTGTTCCATCACTCGATTACACGACACTTGATGCGGCAAAGCGGTAACCACAATATCACCTTCCTCTTTTTCGTAAACCGCACGCATTCGCAAACTACCCATACCTGTCTTATAAAGTTTTCGAATTTCGCTGATGGGCGTGATGATTTCGGCACTCGTGGGATAATCTGGCCCTTGAATAAATTGCATGATCTCTTTTAACGAGGCGTCTGGGTTTTCCAACACATGAATACAAGCTGATGCCACCTCACTTAAATTATGTGGTGGAATATCGGTGGCCATGCCAACGGCGATACCCGATCCCCCGTTCAACAAAACATTGGGAAGCCGGGCCGGTAACAACGCCGGTTCTTTTAAGGTGCCATCGAAGTTAGGTACCCAGTCGACAGTGCCTTCCTGCAACTCGCCTAAAAGCACTTGAGCATAGGAGGAAAGGCGTGCTTCGGTATATCGCATGGCTGCAAAAGACTTCGGATCGTCGGCTGATCCCCAGTTCCCTTGACCATCGACGAAGGGATAACGAAATGAAAACGGTTGCGCCATCAACACCATGGCTTCGTAACAGGCCAAATCGCCGTGCGGATGGAATTTGCCGAGAACATCACCCACGGTTCTCGCCGACTTTTTATACTTGGTCGTTGATTTTAAACCTAATTCCGACATGCCATAGATAATTCGGCGCTGCACCGGCTTCAAGCCATCGGCGATATTCGGCAACGCTCGATCCAGAATCACAAACATGGAATAGTCGAGATAGGCTTTTTCCGCAAACTCGGCCAGCGGTTGCTTTTCGACATCAGCTTGTGCTTTTACTGTTTTTGTTACCATCCGAGATCGGCCCTTCTGCGAAGGTAAGGCATTCTCAACTGAGTGCAGTATAAGGGATGAGGAGGGTGCCTGTCATGCTTTCTTCTGAAAAACACCTTGCTCAGTGGGTAGGTTCATTATAGTATTTTAGGGTTTCTTGCTATTTTGCTAGGATGTAACCCATGAGCCGAACTCAATACTTTTTTTGGCTTCTACTTTTTCCCATCACCATTTTCAGTAAAACGGAAATCGTCCCAAGCTTTGTTGGGGGCATCGACAGAAGTGCTGCCGAAATTTGCTTAAAAGAAATCGATCAATCCCAGTGTAAATTGAATACTCAGTTCACTGAATACAAGCATTGCGTGAAAAAAGTTCTCATGAAGAATACCGCCTGCAAACAATCCTTGGCCTTTTTCTCATTGACTGATGGGGGTATTTTTAAAAAAATTCGTTCCTATCAAAATATCGACGTGATTTTAGCCGATTACGTTTACATCGCCGATCAAGGCACCGGTTATTTTCTCGTGACAAAGCGCGGGGAATTTATCTCATTACCCATACCAATCACCAAAAAACAGCTGAAAGCTATGCCCAATTATTCAAATATCGCCAAGCAGTATCATCGTGTCGGCGCTTGGCAGATCCTTAATTTTCCTGATGGGCATCCACTGCCCGATAAACGCTATCGCTTGGTCTTCGCGCAACAATTGAAAGACGGCTGTAATGCTTGTGCAATCGCTGGAAAAGCGGAAGTTGGCTATGATTTTTCTCTTGATGGAACAAAATTTTTTGGCATCCAGTTGCTTAACCTATATCCCAAGC
>CAYGED010000139.1:0-4154 GCA_964348555.1 uncultured Coxiellaceae bacterium | reverse complement strand
CTTTCAGAATCCTATCGCATTTAGGAGTGGTGCACTTCCTCATTGAATCCACCCCTGGGCGTGAATAGTTACTACCAGACAGGCTCTTAAGTTTTCATTAAGCTTTTAAGCGTATAATGGGGCCGAATAAACATCAGGAGCAAGCATGGCCAAACAACTCAACCTGGGTAACAAAGTCAACCGAGAACTCCTTAAAACGGCGCACCATTATAGCCAGCCCACCCAGCAATGGCGAATGACCGCGCGATTGCCTATCGATTTGCGCCTCAATCGTAAACTGATGCAAGAACTCTATCGACTGGCGAACAATAAACCCGCTGTTGTTAACCTATTTCTCCAGTATGGCGAAGCCTACGTTCGACAAACGGCCCCTCTCTTACGACAACCCACGTATCAAAATATTGATCCCAGCCACCCGAGCGTTATCAATAACATCATGCACCCACTGAATCCCAGCAATCCCAATAACCTCATGCTCAATCCTGGCCTTAACCTCCTCTTCCAAGCCAGTGAAGCGATGCAAAGTGCCATTGAAGAAAACGAAGCGGAAGAAACCGTTGAGAATGAGCAAGCAGCCGATCTAACCATGGCCGCTGTTTTGATGGATGAAAATATTCACGAGGCTGCTCATCAACACGAACCCAATCCGGAATTTAATCCGTATCACACACTCGGCTTAACACAAAATGCAACCCAAGAAGAAATTCGTGAATCCTGTCTTTCGCGATTAGCCGATTACGCGCCGCAAAAACACGAAACACCCAGCCATCATTTTAAAGCGGTTTCAGCAGCAGCGCTGTTGATTGGGCTGACCAAAAATCACGACGCTTATCAGTTGCTCCACACACAAGAAAAGATGAGAGCGTCTTCACGGCTCATCCCACCTGCCGCGTAATACCCTTGTCGAACACCGATTTGTGTCGCCCCCATTTTTTGATAAAAATGAATGGCGGCTTCATTGGAACGACGCACTTCTAGAAATAATCGTTTCACCCCTTTTGCTTTCAGAAAATCAATCGCGTATTCCAGTAAAAATTTCGCATAACCTTTGCGCTGGAAATCAGGTTTTACCGCTATATTCATCAACTCGCTCTCATCTCCTCGCAAAAAAACGATGATAAAACCAACGATTTGATCGCCGACCATCACCCCCCAGGAAAAATAATTCGGTTTAAAACAATCACGAAATACCGAATCATCCCACGGATACAACATGCTTTCTTTTGCAATGGCCGCAACGTGATTAATATCTTCTGAGGTTAAAGGACGAAGCTTCATATTTTATGCCAACAAACTTTATGCATGACCCATTAACGCCATTGCTTTTTTAACCACTGCCCACGTTTCCGCTTTTCGAGTCGGGTCGGCTAACAATTCCGCGGGAGAATAACTCACCAAAAGCGGGCAACTGATCTTTGTCAATTGTTTCGCACACCGATCGCCTAAAGAAATAATCACTTTGCAAGCAGGCGAAAAGGAAATGGTTTTCACTGTGTTAATCGTTTCTGAAAAAATTTTTTTCGTTGATTTTGCAATGGCGAACACTAGCTTTTGCTCTGCTTCATTTTGATCAACCACATCCGCCACCAATAAACCCACTGGAAGCTCTCCCTCAAATAGCTCCAATCGATAAAAACTGGAGGTTGGCATTGGGTCCCTTAATCGCCATCGCTCAATACCCATTGCTGTTAAGTAAAATGCTTGTTCTCCCATTGCTTGACCTACCTCATTAGTTTTGACACACTGCACCCAACCCCTGGTTTCGGTATTTTATAATGACTCTAACAGGCAAACGCATACGCAAAATCATCGCTCGAATTTTTATATGCCTTGTTATTTTTATTCTATTGGGATGGTTGAGCTATCAATCTTGGCTCAACACCGCCCACGCGGTTATCGCCAACAAAGTCTACCGAAGTGCCCAACTCTCCCCCGAAGCGCTCAAGCGCGTCGTTGAAACAAAACACATAAAAACCATTATCAACTTACGGGGTGCACACCCTAAAATCCAATGGTATCAAGAAGAATTAGCCATTTCCAAGCAAATGGGGATTCAACACGACGATGTATCGCTCTCCTCCTATCAGCGGCCCAGTAAAACAGAGCTGAGGCAACTGATTTCACTGTTACAACAGGCCCAAGAGCCCATCCTCATCCATTGCTTAAGCGGAGTGGATCGCTCAGGGTTTGCGTCGGCAATTGCCTTGATTCTCGACGAAAACGCCTCTCTTCAACAAAGCCAGCGACAATTTTCTCTGCTCTATTTGGCCACCTCGCAGGACAGTATTGGAAAGCTGGTGTTTCATGATTACGAGCGCTGGCTATCCACCCATCACCTCGAACACAGCCAAAGCCACTTCCTCGAATGGGCTTATTTGCCTAACCCCTTCCCCACCACCCCAAAAACCCCACAGAGGCCACGACCTGATAAGGTCGACTAGGCTCTGTATTGAGCAAATTATGGTCGTCATGATCAGTCTATTATGCTATGATGTGCCCAGTTAATTAACTTAAAATAAGCTTATGGTAGCCCGGGTCTTAAAAATTACATTGCCCCTCCTGGTCATCGCCTTACTCGTCCTTGGTGGCTATCACTATTGGCAGCACGAACAACGTTATCCAAACACGGATGATGCCTATATTCAGGCTTATGTCATCAACATTGCCCCGCGCATTGAGGGTAAAGTCAATGGCGTATTCGTCCATAACCACGAACACATTAAAAAAGGTCAGCTGCTTTTCACGATCGACCCAGAACTCTATCAAATTGCTGTCAACAAAGCCCAAGCGGATCTTGATAACACTCAACAAATGATTGACGCCAATGAAATGGCCGTTGAATCCGCGCAGGCGGTCGTGACACAACGTCAGGCTGAGTTAGCCGATACTCAAGAGCAAACCAAACGCACGCTTTTATTGGTGAAAGACAATTACATGTCACACGCCGATGGCGATTTAGCGACGAAAAATCTGCGCGTTGCCAAAGCCACGCTCCAAGCTGCCAAAAGTCAATTATCCAAAGCCATCCAACAACGCGGCGTGATGGGTTCCAACAATGCACAATTACGCGCAGCACAAGCCACTTTGGCTCAAGCCAAACTCAATTTACAATACGCCAAAGTCACCGCCCCCGCTTCTGGTTATATTGCGAATTTTGATCTACGCGTGGGCGCCGTGGTTCCCGCTTACCAATCTCTCTTCGCGCTGATTGAAGATCAATCGTGGTGGGCCGAAGCGAATTTTAAAGAAACGAAACTGGATAATTTAAAACCTGGCCAACGCGCCATTATTAAAGTCGATATGTATCCCGGCAAAAAATTCACGGGTATTGTTTCCAGCATCGCGGATGGAAGTGGCTCGAGTTTTTCATTATTACCACCTGAAAATGCGAGCGGAAACTGGGTTAAAGTCACCCAACGATTTCCAGTGAAAGTATTAATAACGTCACCCCAACAAAATTACCCCCTGCGCTTAGGTGCAAGCTGTGAAGTCACTATCGATACCCAATCGAAAGTGCAACAATGAACAATGTTGCTAACACACTAACACTCAACGACACACTTTATTCACGACGCTGGTTGGTCGTCACCACCATCATGATGGTGGCCGTCCTCGAAGTGTTGGACTCAACCATCGTGAATGTCGCACTGCCCGCCATGATGGCTTCTTTGGGCGCCACGCAAAATCAAATAACCTGGATAGTGACTTCTTATGTCGTGGCCTGTGCGATCATGCTTCCCCTCACGGGTTTTTTCAGCAATCGATTCGGGCAAAAAAACTTATTGATCTATTGCATCATCGGCTTTTCCATCAGTTCTGTACTCTGCGGTGCCGCGCAGTCGCTTTCCGCGATGATTTTTTTCCGTATTTTACAGGGTCTATGCGGCGCTTCGCTTATTCCACTTTCCCAGGCCATTCTACGAGAAACTTTTCCGCTCAGCGAACAAGGAAAAGCCATGGCGATTTGGGGTATTGGCATCATGGCCGCCCCCGTCTTTGGTCCAACGCTTGGCGGATTTATTACGGAACATTTAAGCTGGCGCTGGATTTTTTACATCAACCTACCCATTTGCGCGTTAGGACTTCTGCTCACCTTCGTGGTTATTCCTCCGATGGAAAAACGAAAACAATTGATCGATTATCTGGGTTTATTT
>CAYGED010000138.1:0-4191 GCA_964348555.1 uncultured Coxiellaceae bacterium | reverse complement strand
ACCCTGTTGCAACAACTGGCCTGACTTTTCCTCGCGATAATAAACCAAACGCTCGCGATCTTCGGGTGTGTATTTTTGGCCTTCAACGGCGTAAATGCCAATTTGTCGAAATAAACTTTCTAAACCAAACGTTCGCGTTTCATCCGCAAAAATAGGTACAATATGTTCTTTCAGATGCTCATCCTTCAACAGCATCATTAATATACGACCAAACACCATCTCCGTTGAAATCGCACGATCGTCGGTCCCTTTTAACACCACCTCAAACACACTGAGATCGGGCACGGGCAACGAAGTGCATTTCGGGTTGCGTGCAGGTAAATAACCGCCTAATTTTTTGCGTTGCTCGTGCAGGTATTTTATTTCGGGGCTATTGTCGCTGGGCTTATAATAAGCGAGGGATTCCACTTGTTTATCGGACAGAGGTAACCCAAACCGATCGCGGAAAGCTTTTAGCCCATCGACATTAATTTCATCTAAATTGTGTGCGATGTTCTGAGCCTCACCGTCTTTACCATAACCGTAACCTTTCACGGTTTTCATCAAAATCACGGTCGGACGGCCTGAATCTTTCAACGCTTCTTGATAAGCCGCATAAACTTTTTGAGGATCGTGTCCACCATCACAGAGTTCTTTTAATTGTGCATCCGTTAAATCAGAAACCAATTCCAACAACTCAGGGTATTTTCCAAAAAAATGTTCGCGAAAATAAGCGCCGTCTTTCGTGCAATAATTTTGGTATTCCCCATCCACCATTTCACTGATGCGCTTTAACAACACACCGGATTTATCTTTCTCAAAAATTCGATCCCAACCACTTCCCCAAATCACTTTGATAACACGCCACCCGGCTCCGCGAAAATTCCCTTCTAATTCTTGAATGATTTGGCCATTGCCACAAACCGGGCCGTCCAAGCGCTGCAAATTACAATTGATGATGAAAATCAGGTTATTTAATTTTTCTCGGCTCGCAATCAACAAGGCACCGGTGGATTCTGGCTCACTCATTTCACCATCACCGCAATACGCCCACACTTTCCGTTTACTGGTCTCGGCCAAGCCACGGTGTTCTAAATACTTCAAAAATTGCGCCTGATAAATCGCCATCAATGGCCCCAATCCCATGGAAACCGTCGGAAACTGCCAGAAATCCGGCATTAAATAGGGGTGTGGGTAAGAAGACACTCCTTTCGTCAATGCTTCCCGGCGAAAATTTTTCAAGGCCGCTTCTGAAATTCGACCTTCTAAGTAGGCTCGCGCGTAAATTCCTTCCGCCGAATGCCCTTGAAAGAAAATCAAGTCATCCGCGTGAAGAAAATAATTCAACCCCACTTCAACAATCGTCGCAATGGACGCGTAACTTGAAATATGCCCGCCCAAACCGGCTTTTAACCGACTCGCACGAACAACCATCGCGAGTGCATTCCAACGCATGTAATCGGTGAGTTTATTCAAATGCACCACATCATCGGGAATTTTTGCTTCTCGATCCGGCGAAAGGGTATTGATATAAGGCGTGGTCACACCGGTCAGCGTTGGAACGCTTTTGACGTCGGCGTGTGTGATCAGCTGATTCAGAATAAAAGCAGCACGCTCGGGACCTTCATATTCTAAAACCGAGTCCAGAGCATCTTTCCACTCTTTTGTTTCAATCGGATCTACGTCCTGAGAAATTTTTTGATTCTCAGCCATCACTCACCTATCGTTCATTGAAGAAGCAGAATGACACAAGGACAAAAGCTTATCCAATCCAAGCGCCAATCGTAAATAACGCAATAACCACCAACCAAACTAGCAGTGCCCGGTTCACCAAATGATTCATTTCTCTCAGTTGATGTTCGTTCACGCTTCCTGATGCATCTTTTAATCCCGCCGCCAAAAAAGCACAAGTGGTGGCTTCTTCCTTGGTGTAATTAAGCCCGGTCCACAAATGCTGATACCAATACTGAAAGGCTGGCGTGAAATGTCCAACCAAGGCGTAGCTTAATCCCATGAGACGCAGGGGAACCCAGTCCAACACCGCCTCAACCTTTAAGGTAAAGCCGCGCAAAGCCACGGACTTTTCATCCATCTTGGATTCCAGAGCATCATCGAGCAACAACACGAGTGTGTAAAGCACAACACCACTGGAACCCAATAAAAATAACCAAAAGATCATGGCAAACAAATGCTGATAGGTGTTCGCCAATACCGGCTGCAAACGCTCACCACTAGCCGTGTGCAACTGAAGACTACGCGCATCGACACAATACCAGAAAACAACCAACGTGAGCACGTAATAGGCGATCATACCAATCGCGTGATAGATAAGTGTCGCAACTAATATATAGATAACCCACGCGGGCAAAATGATCAAACAGACGCCACCCAAATGGGGCCAAAACGACTGATTCCCATAACGCTGTTTGAGCCAAGCAAGATAATGCCCAAACCAATCGAACTGCCGCGTGGCACTATCAAACTGCAACCAACGCTGAACAGCCAAACAAAGTAAAACAATCGTTAGCGTCATTCGATTTCACCCTCAATATTCTAAAGAGGCCCGTTAACGGCAGCTCATTCTCCATCATCTCTAATCCCGACGCAAGCGATCAGACATGGCGATCGGAGTCGGGTATTTCATCACCACCCAATAAGACGAAATGATAAACGACAGTATAGTAACCGCCTCAATGAGCGAAGCGGTTTTGATGCCAATCAAGTTGGCAGCGAGCGCCACATAAGCGATGATGAGTGAAAACTCACTGATTTGAGCAAGCCTCACCCCGACTTCCCACGCGACGTACTTCGTTTCCCCAAACCCATGCAGCAATAAACGATAAATAATCGGTTTAAACAACATTAATAAGAGCAAGAGAATCAAGGCGGGAATAATCACGGCCGATAAATAACTCAAATCAAACATGGCCCCCACTGAAAAGAAAAACAGAACGAGAAAAAAATCTCGAATGGGTTTTAAACTTTCTGAAATGTAAACTGACACAGGACTATTGGCTAAACTGACCCCTGCAATAAAAGCCCCAATTTCACTTGCCAAACCAAATAACGATGCTAATTGAGACATACTCAAACACCAGGCGATGGCCAGCAAAAACAGGTATTCTTTGATGCGATTAAATTTCGAAAATAAACGCAGTAAAATAAAGCGATCGAATAAATAAGCCAGCAACAAAACAGCAGGAAATCCCAATAGTACGATACTCAAGTCTTTTAAAATAACTCCGCTACCCGAAGAGCCGTGCATCAACAACAGGGTCGCAATCGCCAGCAAGTCTTGCAATAACAAAATACTGATCATCACCTCACCCGTGTGTTGGTGATGCAACACGGTGGTGGGCAACAACTTAATCCCGATGATGGTGCTCGAAAACATCATCGCCACACCAACGATGATGCATTCCGCCCAAGTGTATCCATAAAACCAGGCAATCAAAAACCCAATGCCAGCAAAGACCACCGAGCTCAACAAAGCAACCCAGATCGCTTTTTGCAACATCATCATGAGTTTTTTGACGGGTAAATTAAGCCCTAGCAAAAACAAGAGGAAAATAATGCCGACATCGCTCACCGCTCTCACCAAACCGGTGTTAGGGATGAGTTTAAGTCCCCACGGCCCAATAGCAATGCCCAACAACATGTAAGCCACCAACATGGACTGACGCGTGTAAAGCGCCACCGTCGACAAAAGCGCCGCTCCTGTAAAAATGAGAAAAATCGAAAATAGGAGGTGATGTCCTATCATGCTTGCCCTTATTCTCTGTCCACCACTAACACGAGCACCCAACCGACACGTATCAGTTCGATGAGCGCTGCCAAATATCCGTGCGTCCCAATAATGAAAAGCCAATATACCCACGCACTTTTAACCGTTGTCCATGATGCGCGACCGTTATTTGGCAATGATAAAATTTCCCATTTCGTGGATCTAATATTATGCCTCCAATATATTGTCCGGCGCTTTCGATCAAACCACGAATAATCATCAATCCCAAAATAGGCTTATTATGCAGGATTCCCTCGCATTTCAAACACCGGTGCAATCCATGTCGACTATTTTTCTCATACACTTTGACAACCCTGCCAAAAAATTTCCCCTGACGCTCCCATATCCGAATCAGACTCGACGGTTTATTTGTTGTTGGATCGATGGTCTGCCAATTTCCCACAATACTCTCATGATCAGCATAAGCA
>CAYGED010000137.1:0-4194 GCA_964348555.1 uncultured Coxiellaceae bacterium | reverse complement strand
TATCCAACCGCCTAATTCAAATTTAGACAATAAAGTAATAATTAATATGCTGACGCAAACGATAAACGCAATAATGGATAAAATTAAATGGGACATCCAAGCTTTTTCTCGCTTTCGATGCCGTACCCAATAGACAATAAGACCTAATAATGACATGCTGAATGTTAAAAACACGTTCATGCTATACAATACAACCAAGAAATCGACGCGACCATCCGTCGCAAATAAAATAATAAGCGCAGCCACACCAAAAAAGAAAATGCCATTTTGGGTGACCAAACGACTTGAAAGCATTCCAAAGCGGCGAGGCACCCAGGAGTCGATCGACATGTTAGCGAGCACCGCGGGGCCGCCTAAAAATCCGGTGTTAGCGGCAACGATTAACAGACCCGCTTCAAACACCAATAAAATAACGAGACCAATATGATGAAAAGGCCAAGTGGATAAAATGGATCGGAACACCACGGCGTTTAATGTTTCACCGGGAGTTGGCTGTGCATTCCACAACAAATAATTCAAAATAATTCCACCCGCAACCAAACTCAACGAAATGGCCATATACAACATCGTGAATTTACCCGTTTTCACACGTGGCTCAGCGAGAATATTCACATTATTAGAAACCGCCTCTAAACCCGTATAAGTACCGGCACCTAATGAGTAAGCCCGCATGAACAAAGCCAGCACGAAAGCCCATCCAAATAAATGCACATGCTCACTCGTTTCTTTTATCGAGCCCCCAATGACGCTCCCTAATCGATTACCGTGTAACCCAATACCCACTGCAATAATCGCAATGTGCGTTACAAAAAAACCCAGGAAAACAATCATCAGTACTTTTATCGATTCTTTCGCCCCGCGCAAATTAAGCATGAGCAAAATCAATAAAACACAGGGCTCCGTAGCGATTTTATACGATTGAAAATTTAACGGTAACAAGCTAAAAATAGCATCGACACCAGCCGCGACTGAAATTGCAATCGTTAACACATAGTCAATAATTAATGCCGCACCCGAAACTAAGCCGGCATGCGCACCAATTAATTTTGAAGCGACTTTATACCCACCACCACCATTCGGGAACAAGCGAATGACTTGGTTGTAGGCCAATGAAATCAAAAACACCGTGAGTGCAGTTGCAATCGCCAAAAACAAGGCCATGTTGGTATGAACACCCAGGGCATAAAACGCTTGCTCAGGGCCGTAACTCGACGAGGACAGTCCATCGGCCCCCAAACCAATCCAAGCAAAAAATGCGATGAGCGCGATATGACGACGTGTCTCCTTTTTCATTGGATCACGCGGTTTGCCCAGCAATAAGTAACGTAGTTTCGACATTTTATTGACGCTGCTTCCTTTCGGTGTGCGCTTTTGCTTGTTTCATGCGGGTTTCACGTCGAATTTTCGCTTCCTCAAAACGGCGACGCTCAATATCATTATGAGTTGCCAATGACTTAACGCTAACGGGTTTTAGGTTTTCATCCACTGCCACCATCGTAACATAACAAGAATTCGTGTGTCGCTTTTCACCGGTGATAAGATTTTCGGCAATGATTTTAATGCCAACTTCCATCGAGGTTCGCCCAACATAGTTGATAGAAGCATAACACGTAACCAGCTCACCCACGTAGATCGACTGTTTAAATAAAACATTATCCACGGATAACGTGACCACATAATGACCGCTATAACGCGCCGCACAAACGTAAGCGACTTGATCGATGAGCTTTAAGATATAACCACCGTGAATATTACCGGAAAAGTTGACCTTCTCAGGGGTCATCACCTCAGACATTGTCAACGTTCGTTGGTCTTGATCTTCCATGGCCAGTCGCTCAGTCAAATACCTCGCTTCATAATAGCATGTTCAGCACTTCTCGCCATCTTTCAAATCAGTTGGGACAAAAAAGTCTTTCCAGGCACTATCATTGGGCCCTGCTGAGAAAAGCAATCCACGAGCACATCATCCATGTCGAGAACCACTTGAAACGCATGCGGTGCCTTTAACTGCCGCTGATATTTTTCAAGATGTGGATTGATCGAGGAGGAATCACTCTGCTTAACTTCTACCAAAAACCATGGTTTTTGGTCCTTCGTTACTAAAAAATCAACCTCTCGTTTTTCTTTATCACGCAAAAAATATAAGCCATAATCTCCCAAGCCTTGATCCGTCCAAAAATGTACGGCTTTCAACAAATGCGAAGCCACAAAATTCTCTGCACGTAGACCATTGTCAGGCACTTCTGACCAATCCCATAAATAAATTTTTGGCTCTTTGATCAATGAACGAGAAATATTTTTCGACCAGGGTCGAACCGTAAAACAATAATAAAATGCATTTAATGTTGTCACCCAACGTCGAACAGTGTCCGTCGATACTTTAATTTTATTGGCTAAATTCGAGAAATTCACCAATTGTCCCGCTTGGTGTTTTAATAATTCAGCTAACACTTCCAAGTGGTCAATTTCATGAATACGACTTAAATCGCGAATATCATGCCTAAATAATTGCTCTTTTCGTAATCCTTTCCAACGCCTGGAAAATGATTTATTACTATTTAAAAATGGCTCCGGAAAACCTCCAAATTCAATTAAATGATTAAACTGTATTGAGTCAATTGCTTGTGGTGGTGAAATTTCTCGCGTATTTAACTCAGTTCTTATGCATTCGGCTACCGACAATGGATGCACGCGGTACGGGAAATAGCGTCCCATTAAACTGTCACCACCCGTTCGATAAACATCAAGCTTAGAGCTCCCCGTGACGAGAATATTAAACTCTCGATGGTAAGTATCAAAAAATCCTTTTAACAATGTCTTCCATTGACGGTACTTGTGCAATTCATCAAATACAATAATAGGTGTTTTCGCGTGCAGTTTTGTTATTTGCGCAAAGGCAACGATGGCTGCTGGCCCTGCTAGTATGAGCTGCCGATGGTCCTGGTTATCCCAATTGAGATAGGTCAATCGATCCGTGAGTGTTTCCGCAAACATGCCGATGGTCGTTTTCCCCACCTGTCGAGGGCCCGCTAAAAAAAGCATTTTTCCCTTGGGATAGCGCTGAAAATGCGCCTCAATGACACTCTCATAAATTCTTCGCATCCGACCATTATAAGCCCCATCGTAAATTAGTCAAGACTAATTTACGATGGGGCTGAAATTGGTCGGGGCGCTCGCCCCTGGCTCTATGGCCACTCCGTCTGGCTACTTCAGCCGTTGTGACGCGCGCACTTCCAACAGTTGAGTTTTGCTCCCAGGCAGCTATGATGAATCCTTATGAATAAGGCTAGCAAAAAACCCTTTGTTCTGGTCGATGGATCGTCGTACCTCTTTCGTGCTTTTTACGCTTTGCCACCGCTCACCAATTCCCACAACGAGCCGACGGGCGCGATTTATGGCGTCATCAACATGTTAAAAAAACTGATCGCGGATTACCAACCCGACCACATGGCGGTTATCTTCGACCCAAAAGGTAAAACGTTTCGAAAAGATCTTTTTTCCGCGTATAAAGCTAACCGCACCGCGATGCCCGATGAGCTTCAAGTCCAGATCAAACCGCTTTTTGAAATAATCCAAGCCTTTGGAATACCGCTGATCATTAAAGAGGGTTATGAAGCCGACGATGTCATCGCTACATTGGCCACTAGGGCGGAAGGTGAAGCGATGGACGTACTCATCTCAACCGGCGATAAAGATCTCGCGCAAATCGTCAATGAAAATATCACTCTCATCAACACCATGACGGATAAAACATTAGATCCAACCGGTGTTTTAGAAAAATTTGGTGTCACCCCTGAACAAATGGTTGATTATTTAACGCTGGTGGGTGACACGTCCGACAATTTACCCGGCATCCCCAAAGTGGGGCCAAAAACAGCGATTAAGTGGCTGACGACCTATGGTTCTTTAGATAATCTTATCCAACACGCCAACGAAATTAGTGGTAAAGTCGGCGAAAATTTGCGAGAACATCTCGACGACATTCCCCTGATGCGTCGCCTGGTCACCGTGGTTTCCGATATAACACTCGATCAAAAGCCCAGTGCTTTAATGCGCGGGGAATATAATCGGGAAAAGTTAATCGATTTATTTACCCGCTTTGAATTTAAATCTTGGTTAGCCGAATTACTCACCAGTCAGCCTGAAAAAAATGAAAAAATAAAAAAATACGAAACGCTGCTCGATAAAAAATCC
>CAYGED010000136.1:0-4240 GCA_964348555.1 uncultured Coxiellaceae bacterium | reverse complement strand
AGAATAAATCCGAAAATCCCGTATTCCGCTTCGCTTCATACGGGCTACTTACTGAAGTCGAAAAAATCGAGTGGTAAGATCTCACTTTTTTGATTTACGAATCAGCGCCGTAAGGCTCTGGCAATACCCATTGCTGGGTTACATCAGGTCGAGGAATAGTAAACGGTTTCATTTCAGCTTTTTGATGAAGTTCTTTCACCGATTTTGGCCTTGGAATCAATAAATCTTTTACCTCCGCTTGTCGGATTGGACGAATTGGTTTTGGCAATCCTAGGGATTTAACTTGCTTAACGACCGTCGTCTGCCGAGGTTTTTCCAAACGCGATGAAGAATTTCCAAGCGAGTTCTTTTGCGATTCATCTTGTAATTTTTTTAATTCGTTTTGATCTTTAATAATCATTTGCTCCAATTTATTTTTAATGACAAAGTGATTAACAATCGAGTTTGAAGATCGACCAGAAAGCAACACATTCTTCGACAACCACCGGTTAAGCTCAACCAAATCCCTCGGCGAAAGCGTTCCGGCTTGCTGTTTCAAAAGAATAACATTAATAACGTAATCGTTTCGGTCGTTATTCCAAACCTGCATGGCATCATAGAGCGTTTGAACATCAATAACGACATCCAACATGCTTCGCTCCCCAATGAGGTAGCTCACTTGAGACGCTTCTAAGGCTTTCTCGGAAGCATTAACCGCTTCGAAACCAGAACGAATCTGTTTGATGTCTTGGTTAATCGAAATAAAAGCTTGGCTCGTTGTCTTTCGGACATCATATTGAGAAAATTGCAGCTGATCACTGGCCGATAAATATTCGTATTCCGTTTGGCGCGTTGTCGTCATCACATGCCCACCTTGTAAAAACGGAAAATTTAATTCAAGACCAACGGCATTTTCACTCACGAGTTGCCTATTTTTCGGAAACCCACCACTCATTCGGCCTTGATTCGTGTAGCTAAAATCCGCTTCGGCATTTAAAGTGGGATAGCCTGCTGCAGCAAACTGCTTAACTTTTTCCCGTGCTGCCAACATGGCAAATAAATTGGCGTGAATGACATAATTTTGCTTATCTGCAATATGTACCCAGGCGAGTTGACTTTGCGGGCTTGGAATCACTAGCGGAATTTTTCGGGCTAAATCGCGTAATTGATTGTATTTCACGCCCGTTACCGCTTCTAACGCTTCTATGGAACGCCCTAACTCTTTAGCCGCTGCTTCTTGTTCGGTAATCGAACGGTAATATCGAGACTTCACGTCATAAACATCGGTGATGGCCACCAAGCCAATTTTCAATCGGTGATTGGCAATTCCTAGTAATTTTTTTAATTCCCGCGTTTTTGAATAAAGAATTTGGGCATTATTAAAATCACGCAACACCGTAAAATAAGCTTGAACGGTTGTCGCCATTAATTGCTGTGAGGCGGCAATGAACGTTGCAGTGGCTGACTTGACTTGAAAACCTGCACGGCTGATTTGCTTCCACGTTTCATAATTGAAAATGGGTTGTGTAATCGAAAGCGTGTAATCACCCAAACCAAAATGCCCATTACTCGTAATCGTCTGACCGATCATCGTCTTATTATACGAGCGTGTACCGATCGCATCGAAGGTCCCATAAGGAAATAAACCTGACCCAGCAGATCCATCTCCTGTCCACGCAACGGGGAGATTTTCTTCCGCTGTCTGCCAATCAGCCCAAGCTTTTTTAAAAGTTGGGTTATTGACCAGTGCCGCTTGATAGGTCTCCCAAAGATTATCGGCGTAAACAACTTCGGCACTTAGCAGTCCAAGCAAACACAGCATGAAGATGAAGAATCTTTTCATGGCGGCCCACGGTTCCCTTTCAGTCCTTTGAAATTCCAAAAGAATCAATTGCTAATAATATAGAATACCATACCCATTTCACCCGCACTTGGAACAATGCCCATAAATTGTCAACCGGTGGTCCGTCATTTTAAAGTTTGTTTTTTGAGCAATTCGGGTTTGTTGCGCTTCGATCACCTCATCAATAAACTCTTCAACCATCCCACAATTCATGCAAACCAGGTGGTCATGATGCTCTCCCGCGTCGATCTCAAAAACGGAATGGCCTCCCTCAAAGTTATGTCGCTTAACAAGCCCTGCAGCTTCAAACTGCGTCAGCACGCGGTAAACGGTAGCTAAACCAACGTCTTGCCCCATATCCAATAGCCGCTGATAAACCATTTCAGCACTCATGTGGTGCGGATCCGCCTTCTCCAGTATTTGCAAAATTTTGGTCCGTGGCAACGTGACCTTCAAGCCCGCTTTGCGCAAATCTTGATCGCTCAATGTGATACCCCCATGATGAGAAAATCAGAAATCATTCTAACACAGCCATTAACTTCGATGAAAAGTTCGATATACTAGTGGCTATTTGGCCCAAGGAGTTTTTCATGCCGCGTAAAATTTTACTTCCGATTCTGATTTGCCTGGTAACCTTATGCAATTTAACTGCCTGCGTTTATCATCCCGATGTCCAACAAGGCAATGTTCTAACTCAGAAAGACTTGAATGCCCTGCATGATGGCATGAGCGCCTACGAGGTTCAATCGCTTTTCGGAGATCCTGTACTCATCAACATTTTTAAAGATAATCGTATCGTGTATGTTTACACTTTTCAAAAAGGGCATCGCCCGATGACAGAAAAGCGATTGCTCGTGTATTTACGCAATAATCGCGTTGTGAACTACTGGACGGATTCGAATGCGCCAACGGCACGCATTGACATTCCAAGTCCATAATTCACTATCCAGAATACTGGCTTCTTTTCGCCCGTAATTTACGCGCTTCTTTCGGATCGATTTTTAAAGAACGATAAATCTCAACTCGATCTCCTTCGCGTAAACTTGCATCCAAACTTACCCGTTTGCCGGCGATGCCTACTTTTGCATGAGGCCAATGAATGTCGGGAAAATGATTGAGAATTCGAGAACGCTTAATCGCAATGGCCACCGTGCAGGACTCTTCCACCACCAAGGGAATTTCCATTTGTTTTTCGGGCGTCGCGTACGCCACTCGGATTTGTATCATGAGCCTGTCTTCATATTTTCTTGCCATAAATTGCATCGGCACGCTTGCAAAATGATTCCACTAACATCGACGCCACTTGATTGAAAAAGGGACCGAACATTATCGCCAATAAACGTGATGCAAACTCAAACTCCAAATCCAGCGACACACGACACGCTCCATTTTCCATACCTTCAAATTTCCAAAAGCCTTCTAACCGTTTAAATGGACCACTCACAAGACGAATCTCGATCATTTTATGCGGCTGTGCACGATTGATCGTTTCAAATGATTTATGTAACCCACCGCGGGAAAACGCGAGTTTTGCATGGATTTCATCTCTCACGCAACTAATCACATGACTTTCACTGCAATGCGGAATAAACTGAGCATACGATTCAACATCATTGACTAATGTATACATTTGCACAGGCGTGTATGAAATGACTTTTGATCGGCGAATAGATGGCATACTCAGTTAACCTTCCCCTGTGATATCCTATAGGCATCCTTATGAACAAGCAAACAAACCCATCCACACCACGATTGATTGCAACGAATAAAAAAGCGCGGCACGATTATCACATCGAACAACATTACGAAGCCGGTCTGGTATTGGAAGGCTGGGAAGTAAAAAGCATCCGCGAAGGCCGTGTCCAACTGCGCGATGGCTATGTCATTTTTAGAAAACGCGAAGCGTGGCTGATCGGTACGCATATTTCACCCTTAACCACTGTCTCAACACACATAACACCCACACCCGATCGATCGCGGAAACTTCTCCTCAATCAGAATGAATTAAACAAGCTGATGAGCGCCGTTGAACGACAAGGGTACACGGTCATTCCGCTTGATATGCATTGGCATAAAAATCGCGTGAAACTTGAGATTGGACTTGCAAAAGGAAAGAAAGCACCTGACAAGCGACAAACGGAAAAACAGCGAGAATGGGAGCGTGAAAAGCATCGTGTGATGAAGTCGCGCCGCTGAAGCATTCGTCATTCAGCCCATCATTTACCCAGATGGCTCAATCATTTATAATGATGTGGCTCAAAGTAATATCTCTTTGAGTTTCCATGGGGGCGACTGGCTTCGACGTCGGTATCAAAACCCGAGGTGCATATCGAGTCGGCAACGAAGGCTCGTAAATCAATCAGTTGCAACTGTATAACTGCAAACGATAGTTTATACGCTCAAGCCGCCTAATAACGC
>CAYGED010000135.1:0-4263 GCA_964348555.1 uncultured Coxiellaceae bacterium | reverse complement strand
ATTGTGTACCGGTTGGGTTCATACATTCCCGTCCCAGGATTGGACCCATCGCGATTGGCAGCGCTGTTTCATCAACATGAAGCAGGATTTCTCGGCATGTTTAACATGTTTTCGGGAGGCGCCTTAAGTCGAATGACGATATTTGCATTGGGTGTTATGCCTTATATTTCGTCATCGATTATTGTGCAAATGTACACGCAAATTTCACCGAAGATGCAATCGCTGAGAAAGGAAGGCGAAGCGGGTAAACGGAAAATGAATCAATATACCCGTTATGGAACGGTATTTTTATCGTTTCTCCAATCCATCTTCATGACGAAATGGTTGGTGAGTAGTGGAACCGTATTAAATCCAACGATTGGATTTTATTTTACGGCCGTCATTACCTTAGTCACGGGTACGCTTTTTTTAATGTGGATCGGTGAACAAATGACGGAGCGTGGAGTGGGAAATGGTATCTCGCTCATCATTTTTGCGAGTATTGCGTCTCGATTTCCGGAGGCGATTGGTCAGGTTTTCACGCAAGTGCGCCAAGGCCAGATGAGTGTCTTAACGATGCTCTTGATCATCGTGGTGATCGTCGCGGTAACGTTGGTGGTGGTTTTTTTCGAGCGAGCGCAGCGCAAAATTACCATCAACTATGCAAAGCGACAGCAAGGACGAAAATTATATGCGGCACAGAGCAGCCACTTGCCGCTGAAAATTAACATGGCGGGGGTGATACCCGTTATTTTTGCGCAGAGTATTATTTTATTTCCGGGTGCCTTAGCGAGATTTATGGCATCGGTGAAAGGGTTGGGATGGTTAAATGAGGTGTCTTTGGCGTTGTCATACGGGCAGCCGATTTACGTCATCATTTTTGCGATTGCGGTTATATTTTTTAGTTTCTTTTATACCGCCCTCGTGTTTAATCCGAAGGAAACGGCAGAGAATTTGAAAAAATCCGGGGCATTTATACCCGGTATACGACCGGGAGAGCAGACGGCTCAATATATTGATAAGGTCATGACTCGTCTGACGTTGGTGGGATCGGTTTATTTGGCGCTGGTATCATTACTGCCGCAGTTTTTGGTACTGGCTTGGAACGTGCCTTTTTATTTTGGTGGGACCTCGTTATTGATCGTGGTCGTGGTGGTCATGGATTTCATTGCTCAGGTACAAGCCCACCTCATGAGCCATCAGTATGAATCGCTCATGAAAAAGTCGGGCATGAAGGGCTCAAAAATTGGGCTGATTCGCTAGGGGGAATGATGAAAGTAAGGTCTTCTGTAAAACGCATGTGCCGACACTGTAAAGTGGTTCGACGCAAAGGGGTTGTCCGCATCCTTTGCAAAGATGCGCGACACAAGCAACGGCAGCGTGGAGGAAAATAGCAGGAGTTTCACACGTTGTGAAAAGTCCACAAAGCGATGGGGTTTCCAAAGGGGAGAGCCAAGATTTCCCCTTGGGTCGCCGAGTGCGAACTGGCTTCGCGCCGGCGATAAAACCAGAAAGGAGTTATCGCACGAAGTGCGAAACTCCTGATAGTTCTCCTTGCTTTTTGGGGGGCTGGACGGTATCCTTAAACACTTTTTTGGTGAAATATCAATGGGGTGCCTCAATAAGTTGAATGTTGAGGGCCCATGAGTTGGAGTTAAAAATCGAATGGTGGTAGCAGCTCGTATAGCAGGTGTCAATCTTCCCGTAAACAAGCATGCGCGTATTGCGTTGCGTGCTATTTATGGGATCAGCAATAGCCTTGCAATGCAGATTTGCAAGGATGCTGGGATAGAGTCCAGTCGACCCGTCAAAGACTTATCTGAGACTGACCTTGAGGCATTGCGTGTTCAAGTGGCTAAAATTCGCGTTGAAGGTGACTTGCGACGAGAGCGGGCGATGGACATTAAGCGGAAAATAGATTTAGGTTGTTATGCTGGGGTACGCCATCGACGAGGCCTCCCCGTGCGTGGCCAACGAACACGAACCAATGCCCGCACACGTAAAGGCAAGCGTAAACCCATTCGTATGGGCGGTGGCGGCGGCGCGGCAAGTGCCTAATCATTTTTAAAGAGGTAACGATAATTTCATGGCTAAGAAACGATCACGAAAAGTAACTGAGGGTATCGCTAACATCAAAGCGACCTTTAACAATACGGTCATCGCCATATCGGATCCGCAGGGTAATATTCTCTGCACAAAATCAGCGGGTGGTTCGGGGTTTAAGGGTTCTCGAAAAGGAACGCCCTATGGTGCTCAGCTTGCTTCCGAGGAAGCTGCACGCGTGGCACGCGATACCTTTGAAATGAAGCGTATCCTTGTTCGAATCAAAGGCCCAGGTGCTGGACGCGATTCCGCGATACGTGGATTGCGATCCGGTGGTTTAGAAATTCTGAGTTTAGAAGATCGTACGCCTCTGCCCCACAATGGGTGTCGACCGCGTAAGAAGCGACGAGTTTAAGAAGGTGGTGTAATGGGAAGATATTTAGGTCCAAAATGTCGATTGTCACGTCGTGAGAAAACCGACCTGCAACACAAAAGCGGGATTCGAGCGATCGACTCAAAATGTAACATTGAACATACTCCAGGCATGCATTGGCAGCGCCGAGGTCGTAGTACGGATTACGGTAATCAATTGCGAATGAAGCAATTAATCAAGCGTTATTATGACATTTTAGAAAAACAATTCAGAAATTATTATTATAAAGCCGATCAATTGAAAGGTTCGACGGGCGATAACTTATTAAAATTACTCGAATGCCGATTGGACAACGTTGTTTATCGCATGGGTTTTGCGGCAACGCGTGCTGAGGCACGACAAATCATCAGTCATAAAGCCGTGTTAGTAAACGGGGCGGCCGTGAGTATTCCTTCTTTCCTGGTCAAACCCGGTGATGCCGTTGAAATTCGAAGTCGCGCAAAAAGTCAATTGCGAATTAAAGCGGCCCTTGATTTGGCTCAACAACGTACGCCAGTTTCGTGGATTGATGTGGATTCAAAAAAAATGCTTGGGACTTTTAAAGAGCTTCCAGACGTGACGGAGTTGCCGGCGGAATTTAAAGCAAACCTTGTCGTAGAGCTCTATTCGAAATAAGAGGTCATTATAATGCAAGATATTACACAATCTTTTTTAACACCGCAGAATGTTCTGGTGAATGCAATTTCGCCTAATCATTTCAAAATTACGCTGGAACCTTTGGAGCGTGGTTTTGGAAATACATTGGGTAATGCATTACGTCGAATTTTATTGTCGTCGATGGAAGGTGCAGCGATCATCGAAGCACAAATTGACGGCATTTTACACGAGTACAGCTCACTTGAAGGGGTTCGTGAAGACGTGGTTGATATTTTGCTGAACTTAAAAGGCGTCAGCATTAAACTCGATGGTCGTGAAGAAGTAACGCTGACACTACACAAAAAAGGTGCGGGTGCGGTGATGGCGGCCGATATCCAAACGGATCACGGCGTAACAATTGTTAATCCCGATCACGTGATTGCGCATTTAACTAAAGATGGCCAAATCAACATGACGTTAAAAATAGCCACGGGTCGTGGTTATGAACCTGCTGCGACTCGGTTGGGAGCTGAAGAGTCGCGCCCAGTGGGTGTGTTAATGTTAGATGCTTCCTACAGTCCCGTGAAACGAGTCACTTATTCCGTTGAGAATACACGTGTTAAAAAGCGAACCGACCTGGATAAACTCAGTATTGAATTGGAAACCAATGGTACCTTGGATCCAGAAGAAGCCATTCGTCGCGCAGCCACGATTCTGCAATTTCAATTGGCGGCGTTTGTTGAA
The DNA here is from genome assembly GCA_964348555.1 of uncultured Coxiellaceae bacterium. GTDB lineage: Bacteria > Pseudomonadota > Gammaproteobacteria > Coxiellales > Coxiellaceae > CAMTUH01. Next base: position 488 of record CAYGED010000135.1, on the reverse strand, counting down.
TTGCAACACCAAGGTCATATGGAAAGCCTGCGGAAAGAGGAAAAAATTGATCCGCTATTACTGCGTCCTGTCGACGATTTGGAGTTAACGGTACGTGCGGCCAATTGTTTAAAAGCTGAAAATATTTATTACATTGGTGACCTGGTTCAGCGATCGGAAACCGATTTGTTAAAGACGCCGAATTTAGGAAAGAAATCACTGATGGAAATTAAAAGTGTGTTAGCACAACGTGGTTTGAGTTTGGGTATGCGACTTGAAAAGTGGCCACCCTCGGATTTAGCGGAGAGATAACCGATGCATCATCGTAAAAGTGGCAGACGACTGGGTCGCAATAGCGCGCATCGAAAAGCGATGTATAAAAACATGGCGGTATCGCTGCTCGTGCACGAGTTGATTAAAACCACCTTGCCAAAAGCAAAAGAATTACGCCGTGTCGTTGAACCCTTGATTACGTTAGCGAAAGAAGACAGCGTTGCGAATCGTCGACT
>CAYGED010000134.1:0-4264 GCA_964348555.1 uncultured Coxiellaceae bacterium | reverse complement strand
AAATAAAATTGGCTAGTATCGGTCGCTGTTTGCGCCATGATTTTTTTCTCGCCCATGCCATGGGAGGCAGATGAATTTTATTCACAGCCATTGCTGATTCACAAAAATATGACATTAAATACTTTTCCGGTTGGCACGGGGCCTTACATGCTGACCGTTAATAATCCCAACAAAGAAATCGTACTCGTAAAAAATCCAAATTTTAATCATGAATTTTATCCAAAAGAGGGAGAGCCTGGCGACGTGAAAAAAGGGTATTTGGCCGATGCAGGAAAGCCATTGCCATTTATCGATGAAGTTGTTTTTGTGTTAGATAAAGAAACTATTCCTCGGTGGAATAAATTTCTGCAAGGGTACTATGACAAATCTGGCATCGCGGCCGAAAGTTTTGAGCAAGCCGTGAAGGTAGATGCAAATGGGAAAGCGTATTTGACGCCCGACATGCAAAAAATGGGGATTGGGTTGAGCACGACGGTTGTTCCAGGGATTTTTTATATCGGGTTTAATATGCTGGATCCAGTGGTCGGCGGTTACTCAGAAAAACAACGCAGCTTGAGACAAGCCATTTCCATTGCCTTGGATTACGAGGAATATATCGCTATTTTTTTTAACGGCCGTGGGGTTCCAGCGCAGGGGCCAATTCCACCCGGTATTTTTGGGTATATCAAAGGCGAAAAAGGAATAAATCCCTATGTGTATTATTGGTTTGATGGCAGACCCCAGCGACGTTCCTTGGTCGAAGCAAAAAAATTGTTAGCGGAAGCAGGCTATCCGGGTGGTGTTGATCCAAAAACAAAAAAATCTTTGGTATTAAATTATGATGTCGCTACCACGGGCAGCCCAGATGAAAAAGCACAGTTTGATTGGCTCCGGGAAAAATTTGCAAAACTCGGTATACAATTAAATATTCGCGCGACGTTGTACAATCGATTTCAGGATGAAGTCCGTCATGGCAAGGTCCAGATTTTTTCGTGGGGATGGATGGCGGACTATCCCGATCCCGAAAATTTTTTATTTCTGCTTTATTCACCCAATGGAAAAGTGAATTACGGTGGTGAAAATGCAACGAACTATTCAAATCCCGAGGTCGATCGATTGTTCGAAGCAATTCGTGATTTGCCCAATGGTCCAGAACGACAGAGAAAAATCAATGCGCTGCTAGCGATGGTTCGCAAAGACAGTCCGTGGGCTTGGGGATTTTATCCCATTAGTTTTACCTTGAGCCATCAGTGGAATAGGTCCTCAAAACCACACGGGATTGCGAATAATGTGTTGAAATACGAGCGCCTGAATCCAGCACGGCGTGCAGATTTAAGGCGACAATGGAATTCGCCGCACGTTTGGCCTTTATGGGTATTGATTGGATTCGTTGTCATTATGTTTATACCACTGACAATAACGTATTGGCGACGCGAGCGACGCCCTACTGTGAAAAAGACGAAATTCTAGGAGAGAAAATGGTTGCTTATATTTTACGTCGAATACTGTATGCCATACCCATTTTGATTGGGGTCAACATTATTACATTCGCACTTTTTTTCATGGTCAATTCACCGGATGCCATGGCGCGTGCTCAATTGGGTGCGCGACATATTACGCAAACTGAAGTAGACCGTTGGAAAGAGGAGCATGGTTACGACAAACCGCTTTTTTATAATGGAACACAAGCAGGCATGAAAACAATAACCGATACATTATTTTATAAAAAATCCGTCAGCTTATTTACGTTTCACTTCGGGCAATCGGATCAAGGTAGCAATATTGGCTACGATATCAGTCAGCGGATGTGGCTCAGTCTGGCGATTGCGATTCCTACCTTATTCCTGGGCTTGTTGATCAATATTACGTTTGCTTTATTTTTAGGACTGTTTCGTGCAACTTATTTTGATACGTTTGGTGTCATTGTTTGTGTGATTATCATGTCGATATCCAGCTTATTTTACATTATTGCCGGGCAATATTTATTTGGAAAAATGCTGCGATGGGTTCCTTTGTCGGGTTATCATGGTGGGCTGGAGGCGTTTAAGTTTTTGGTGTTGCCCATTGCCATTGGTGTTTTCAGTGGAATCGGTGCAAGCACACGATGGTATCGAACGGTATTTTTAGAAGAATTGCATAAAGATTATGTTCGAACCGCTCGAGCGAAAGGTTTGTCTGAAATTAACGTGCTCTACAAACACGTGCTGAAAAATGCATTGATTCCTATTTTCACGGGTGTGGTAGTCATTATTCCAACTTTGTTTTTAGGCAGCCTGATTTTAGAATCGTTTTTTGGTATTCCGGGTCTGGGCAGTTATACCATTGATGCCATCCAGCAACAAGATTTCAACATTGTTCGTGTGATGGTGTTTTTAGGCACTTTATTTTATATCTTCGGCTTGATCTTGACGGATCTTTCCTATGTGTGGGTCGACCCGCGTGTTACGTTCACGAAGGGGCAGTAATGCATTGGCAGCTAAACATGTTATTGAGTGACTGGATTATTTGTGCTTTATTTTTTGTCGTGATTTTATTTTTTTTCTATTCTCGAAAACGACGCCTGTTACGTGACTCGATGCGTCAGCTATTTCAGCGAAAACTAGCCATGATCTCTGCCGTGATTCTTGCGTTTTATGTCGTGGCTGGGTTGTTAGATTCGGTTCATTTCAATGTAACGACACACGCGGATGGATCCTATCCAGTCACCCAAATAAAATCGTTGCTGGATCTTTTGGTGAGTCCGTTGGGGGAACAAGACGAACGAACGTATTCGGCGCCGTTTGCAACGCATTCGTATAGCATGGAATTTGGTCCATCGAATGGGCAAAATGTTCGCGAGTATCCGAGCTTGATGTACGGTGGCGCGCATTTACAGCCGACGATGGGTAGAGGCGGAGATATTTTAAAAAGAGTGGTGCTGGGTTTCGTGTGTGCCAGCATCAGCTTTTTGTTTATGGTGATTATGGGTATCGTCGTGGTATCCATTCGCTATCGACAAAAATTTGTTTTTAGTGTTAAGCGTCTTTTTTCGGGAGAGACATTGTGGGCGTGGCGGGAAGGACTCATTACTTTTTGGGTGATTTGGATACTGATCTGGATAATCGGATTTTTAGCCGCGCATTATCACATTTTCGGGACTAATAAAGTGGGCGGGGATGTTTTCTATGAAACGTTAAAAAGTATTCGCACTGGATTGCTCATCGGCACGTTGACGTCTTTGTTTATGTTACCGTTTGCTTTATTTTTAGGAATGCTGGCAGGCTTTTTTAGCGGTTGGATTGATGATTTGATTCAGTATTTGTATACCACCTTAAGTTCAATTCCGGGCGTTCTGCTTATTGCCGCTTCTGTTTTAGTGATGCAAGTGTTTATTGCAAATCACGCTGAACATTTTTCAACGCTGGCCCAGCGCGCCGATGCGAGACTGCTCGCGTTGTGTTTTATTTTGGGGATCACAAGCTGGGCGAGCCTTTGTCGTTTTCTGCGAGGCGAAACATTGAAATTACGGGAGCAGGAATTTGTCGATGCGGCTCGTGTTATGGGTATTGGATCATGGAAAATACTCTTGAGACACATCATGCCGAACGTCATGCACATTGTGTTGATCACGATGGTGCTTGATTTTAGCGGTCTTGTTCTTGCTGAAGCGGTTTTATCCTATGTCGGTGTGGGCGTGGACCCGACGACATTTAGCTGGGGAAATATGATTAATAGTTCTCGATTGGAATTGGCGCGAGAACCCATTGTTTGGTGGCCGTTATTGGCTGCGTTGGTATTCATGTTTGTACTGGTGTTAGCAGCGAATGTGTTTGCAGATGCGGTTCGAGATTCGCTGGACCCTCGTTTGCGAGAAACAGAAGGAAAATAAAATACCCCGCCGCAAGCCACGAGGTATTGAGGAGAATAAAAAAATAATGTCGAGCCCGAACATTCACATTCAACAACTCTCAATTGCATTCGGTGGCAAAAATAGTCGACGACAGGTTGTTTGCGATTTAAATCTGCAAATTCAAGCCGGTCAGTGCGTCGGGCTGGTGGGTGAATCCGGTAGCGGAAAAAGCCTAACCGCTCTCGCGATTATGCAGTTATTGCCGCACGCCGCTAACGTGAGTGAGGACAGTCGCATTCTTTGGCAGGGGCAGGATTTATTAACTTTATCGGAAAGATCCATGCGGCAGGTGAGGCATAAAAAAATTGCGATGATTTTTCAAGATGCGATGTCGGCGCTAAACCCAGTGTTGACAGTGGGGCACCAAATTCAAGAAGTGCTCACTCTCTCAGGTCG
>CAYGED010000133.1:3542-4284 GCA_964348555.1 uncultured Coxiellaceae bacterium | reverse complement strand
ATTCATGGTTTATTCATGATTATACCCATTACACTTGAAGTTGCGAACATTCGCAACTTCATTGGCGAGCGGTATAGATTATACCCAAGCTTGTTCAGTTGCGACACTTCCGGCTCGCCTCCTTTAACCCGGTGTGAAATATTCAGGCTAGCATCCGCTACTGCTTATGTCGAATTCGCCGAACCAAAGCAGACAACACGCGCCCTGGCCCTATTTCTTCGAATGCCGTGACACCTTGTGCGAGAAGATACTCGATGCTGTCAACCCATCGCACCGAGTGAGTGATTTGCTGGGCCAATAAGCGTGCTGCTTCGTGAGCGGGATAGGGTGTTGCTGTCACGTTTGAAATCACGGGAATTTTCGGCGGATTAAACGTAAAACGCGACGCGAATTCGAAAAAGGTGTGTTGTGCTTCGGTCATCAATGGGGAATGAAATGCGCCGCTGACTTTAAGCGGAATGTAGCGTGTGCCTTCGATGGCTTCAAAAATTGCTTTTGCGTTGTCGATCGATTTGTGCGGGCCAGTGAGAACCAATTGCTGATAACTATTATAATTGGCGATGGATAATTGCGAGAGCGTATGATCAGCCAAGGCTTTTTTTACTTGCTTTTCATCGAGCCCGACAACGGCCGCCATGCCGCCTCCTTTTGATTGGCCCATCAATTCGCCGCGTTTTTGAACCAGCTTTAATCCCGTTTCAAAATCAAACACGCCAGCGGCTAAAAGCGCGTTGTATTCACC
>CAYGED010000133.1:0-3532 GCA_964348555.1 uncultured Coxiellaceae bacterium | reverse complement strand
GTATTCACCTAAGCTATGTCCCGCGAGGAAATTTGGCGTGACGCCATCCTTGAGACGAGAAAAATACGTCAGTGCATTCACCACATAAAGCGCGGGCTGTGTGTATGGCGTTTGATTTAATTGTTGCTGAGGATCTTTAAGGCAAAGTTCAGTGATGGAATAACCCAGTATGTCATCGGCCTTTTTAATTTCATTCGGAAACGTGGGAAAAAGTTCTTTACCCATGTCGAGAACTTGAGAACCCTGTCCGGGAAATAGATAAGCCATCATTCGTATAGTCTCCTTAGCTGAACACGTCTTGCAAAGACGCAAGCATGTTGCCCACGAGGGCAGATTAGTGTATTTTGAAAGCACGAATCAATCAAGGAAGCATTGATACATGAGTCGCTACCTCCAAACCATCCTCTTCTTCTTGTCGATGACTTTTTTCACGCAATCGGTCAACGCGCAGGACATGCCCCCCGATATCGCTCGCATTATCAAGCGGGGTACTTTGCGAGTGACTATTTTAAAGCCGGATGTTCCTGGATTTCACTACCACGATGCTCAAGGTCAGTTGGATGGCTATGATATTGAGGTGGGTAAGGACATGGCTCGACATCTGGGTGTCAAAGCGGTTTTTTATGCCCAATCAACATTGCTTGATGATTTGGGAAACGATGTGGTGGAAGGAAAAGCAGACGTCATTGTCAGTTACAGTCTTTTCACCAAACGAGCCGAGCGGGTCATTTATTCTCGACCGCAAATTATTTTTAATCAGGCGTTGTTGGTGAATAATTTAATTGTTTCGCGAAATAAATGGCCGTTGGATCCGTCACAGCTCTTAAAAAAACCGGGTCTTACCTTCGCGACGTTGGCTGGAAGTAGCTTCATTGATGTGATCAAAAGTCAGTATCCCACTGTGCGTGTCGTGAGCTATCAGAATATTAATGAGGCATTTGAGGATGTAAAAAACGGCAAGATATTTGGGGTTTTTTACGTGGATAAACTGCTGACGCGTTGGCTTTATGAACATCCGGAAGCTAATTTGTATACACGCGTTTTAATCTTGCCAAATAAAAAAATGCCGATCGGTATGGCGGTGTCTTGGCGCGATTCACATTTAATGGATTGGATCAATACCTACATCACGATTATTCAGTCGGATGGGACGTTGTCGTATTTTAAGAAGAAATTTTTTGGTAGCCCTTATGAAGATGAAATTCAATAAAGAATGGCTTTTGCATCCGAGTACTGTTTTTATTGGTATTATTGCAGGCATCGTCATCGGACTTTTATCTAAACGTTTGCCCGTGCATTTACAGGCGCTTGGGAAAGTTTATTTAGCACTGTTGTCCATGTGTATTTTGCCCATTGTTATGTCGGCCGTGATTTCGAGCTTGGGGCATTTACTGCATTCCCATTCGGCAAAAAAATATTTGCAGCGCTTATTTTTCGTTTTTTTAATTGGCATGGTAATGGCTACTTGTTTAGGTGTTTTTTCGGGTGTGGTGTTTCGGCCCGGAGAAAAAATATCCGCGCCTGAGAGAGTGGTGTTGGGAACCAGCATTGCTGAGTTGAAAAATTCGTATGTGATCCCAAAACAAGTCCAGCAAATTAGCTCGGGGTTTTTAGGGTTTCTCGATAATATTATCCCAACGAATGTGTTTCAGGCCCTTTCCCAAGGAAAAAGTTTACCGGTAATCTTTTTTGTTATTTTATTTGGTTCGGCCTTGGGGTTGTTGCGCTCAGATAATGCAAAAGTAACGTTAACAGTGATTGACACGATTTATACCGCCTTATTTAAAATCGTGATTTGGATTATGTACGCCTTGCCTTTAGGTCTTTGTTTTTTATTTGCGGGTTACGTGCATCAGATTAGCTGGCCGGTGCTGCTGATTCTGATTAAGTGGGTAGCAACGGTGATGGGCTCTTTGGTCATTCTGACGATTGGGTACACCCTCATTTTGTGGCGATATTATGGGGGTCATTTTTACAAAGCCATCAAAGCGATGAAGTACCCTGCGATCGTGGCTTTTGGTACCAGCAGTAGCCTGGTGACTTTACCGGCTATGCTGCGTTCTTTGCAATCCGGCCTAAAAGTGGATAAATACATTTCTGAGCTGGTGGTTCCGCTGGGGGTGCATTTTAATTTGCAAGGCACGGCAGTGGCTTTCCCTTTGCTCGGGATTTTCATGGGGCAAGTGTATGGCCAACCGATGACGCCGGAATTTGTGACAATCGCCGGCTTGGTGGGCTTGTTCGCGGCCTTGTCGGTGCCGGCTGTCCCGGGTTTTGGGAACATCGGGATGGCCGCCCTGGTGTTGACACCCTTGGGATTGCCCGTGCTGGTTGGGATGATCGTTTTCGTCACGGCAGTGCCACTGCTGGATCCCTTTATCACCTTTACCAACGTGTACGCGAACCTGGTCTCGACCATTCTCATCGCCCGCCCAGATAGGTCACATATTCACCAGTTGGAGCAATAACCCGCTGCCGTTTTATCTGGATCGAGGCATTAAAAAATTAGTGTTTCTCATGCATTTTTGATGTACAATACGCGGTGCGATGGCACAGATTCGTTCGGTACTTCTCTACAGAGCAACGAGAGCTCATGGCTCTTTAACTTCAGTGACAGTTCTGACTATCTTGCACAAGCATATTTATAAACAACTAAAGGAGTTTGACCGTGAGTCAAAACAAAATTTACGTAGGCAGTTTGGCGTATGAGGTAACGGGTCCTGACCTCGAAACTCATTTTCGTCAATACGGTGAAATCGCTGAAGTGAAATTAATCACCGATCGAGAAACTGGACGCTCAAGAGGATTTGCTTTTATTACCTTCGCTAACCCTGCAGGAGCGCAAGCTTCGTTAGCAGCGGATGGTGCAGATCTGAAAGGCAAAAAAATGCGTGTTAACATGGCGCGTGAAGATGATCGACGACGTACTGGTGGGGGCGGCGGACGTCCGCCACAACGCTCCGGCGCTGGTCATCGTGATCGAGAGCGTTGGTAGAAATACCTTTATTTAATAGAGGTAAGGTGGGTTAGCGTGTTTCACGCGTCATCCACCCAAACACTAAACAACCCCGGGTTTACCCGGGGTTGTTTTTTTTTAGTGGAGCGAAGACCCCGGGTTTATCTGGGGTGTTTTGCGCAGGGAGTATTGGTGGATATCGCTGGAAATCGCGACTTAACGGATTCCCCTTGTATCGGAATTTGCAGCGCAACGGCGTTGGGTGACCCCATTTGTGTGGGATGTGGTCGGACCTTTGATGAAGTGCGTTTGTGGAATACCTTTTCCGACGAGAAAAAGGTTGCCATTAATCGTCGGTTGCAGCAAGCTTCTTGCGACAAATCATCAGACCTGTGATATATTTTTTGAATTTTGAGGGGTTGGTTCGTGTTGGAAATCAATGCACTGGCTGAAAAGCTTGAAGATATTCGGGCGCGTCACGCTGCCCTACGGGGGTATCTTTGACCTCGATAATAAAAAAACCCGTCTTTTAGAGGTTCAACGCGAACTCGAAGATCCAGCCGTTTGGCAAAACCA
>CAYGED010000132.1:0-4335 GCA_964348555.1 uncultured Coxiellaceae bacterium | reverse complement strand
TTCAAAGGTGATAACTTTGCATCAATTTTTGATCTTTCTTTTTTCACAAATTCCTTTATTTCTTCAGATATTGTATGAACATTATTAACGGCCCCGATATAGAGACGAACCGCATTTCCGTATAATTCATCCTTTTTTTGAATACTAGTCTCACGAGTTGATTCAGCCAAAGGGGCATTAGATTTAACAATTGCAGAATGCAAATTACTAACCTTCATTCTTAACTCGGGATTATTCACATGAAGCTCGAAAATAATACAAAGTCGAGAAAAAGGTTCTTCCTGGGGCTTTGGAATATCCTCGAAAGCAATTTCTCCTTTCAACGTTGCTATCAGAAAAATCATATTATTTAACGCCTCATTAACATATGGCTGAATCTTACAGGTGAGGTTATGCACCTCCTCCAAATTTTTAATTCTTTGATCATCTTTAGCACTCAATCTTCTGAATAGTTCACTAAAATATGGCCTGGCTATACAACCCAAAATGAAACTAGCAAATATTTTCAAGAATTCGTACATAAAATATTTTCTCCCTTAAAAAGGGCAATTCTACAGCTCTTCAATTATTTTTCAAAGGAATGAGTCCAAAATTATCATTGTTCCTATATTCAGGAAAATCCGAATCCATGTGTGAATTAATCGCTTCCAATGATTGCTCATCGTACGAATCTTTCGACACCTGGTACGCCAAATACGAATTTTGTGCATTCGTTTGGGTCATCATGATCCGTTTCAGCTCTTGTAACTGATTCACGTTTTCCGCGGCAATTTCGGTTGATACCTGCAAGACTTGCATACGGCCCGTGGCCGTTCGGCCTTGCGCGCTCAATTGGCTCAATAACGTTTCCTCGTTTTGAAAATCACTCGCACTCATGCCAATGGCACTTAATGAATGACGCAGTGTATCCAACGTCGTGTCGTTCCACCGATGATACGCATCGGTGTAGTTCACACTCCCGGGTGTATTTGTGTAATTGGGGTAACGTTGTCGAAACTGGCTGTCCAAATCACCCATGGAATACGAGAGTGCTTGTTCTTGTTGCGTGGATTGATCCAATCGTTGCGTTAATTGCGTGATGTTCTGCCACTGATAATTCAACACCGTGTTCGTGTTTTTAGTTTCGAATTGAAGCGCTTGCAACTCATTGCGAATTTGCGTCACTTGATTTTCAACCGTGCGCACACTGTTCGCGGCGGTAATCAAGTTCTTCGCGTAATTCGTCGGATCAAACACAATAAACCCAAAGGTTTTAACAGAGAGACTGATCCCCATCGTCATGAACACGATTTTTACGATTTGTCTCATCGTCTTACCCCTCTTCAAAATAATGCGTGTTGGCAAAATCCCACCATTGGGTTAACCCACGATCGGCCAACCAATCCAAGATCCACTGCGGATCGTCTTTTTTGAAAATTCGATCGAATTGTTCAATTTCGGCTTTGTCGGCCATACAGAGAAAGGCTTTAGCTAACGCACCAAGATCCAATCGAAACAACCGATTGCCTAAAGCCGAGTGATAATAATAATCTTGCTTCGGTACGGCTTCGCATATAATTCCGATCGCTTGCTCATTTAACCCAAACGCTCGATATTGCTCAGCCACATAACTCTCACCCGCGGATTTGTTTGGTAAAAAGAGTTTCGTCATGCAAGAGGACTGAATCACGGAGGCGGCATTCGATTTCACAATGTCATCTAAATCTTGCGAGATAAAAATCACCGCGACGTTGGCTTTGCGCAGCGTCTTAAACCAATCGGTTAATTTTTCTCGAAAAAGGGGATGCCGCAAATACAACCACGCTTCTTCCAGAATCAATAACGTCGGCCGTTTGTCTTTGAACAACGCCTCGAGTTCATTAAAAATCGCCTGAATAACGGGAATACCTAAATCCCGCTGATTTGTGTCGGTTTTGATGAGCCTGCTCATATCAAATCCAAGCACATCCTTTCCGTCAAAACCCGATTGCGTACCATTCAGCAGCTTTGAAAAGCCACCGGTATTAAAGGCCTGGATGGCTTCGCGTAATTGGGCATCCTGCAGGGTCAAGTGGTTTAAATTGCGATACGACAATTCGTCCTTCGCCAATCGATCCACCGATTCGCGCAATAGCGTTTTCTGAATCGGGGTTAATTGCATCCCTTGTACCGAACAGCAGGCAGATAACCACTCGACCGCTTTGTCCCTGTGTTCCTGTTCCTCCCAATGAATACGCGCCAACGGCGCCATTTCACATTCATTTTTGGTTAAATCAAAATAATCCCCGCCCAAGGCTTTAATCGTCGTGCGATTGGAATAGTCTTTATCCATCACAATAATTCGAGAACCGGGGTATTTTCGATGACTCGCCATGATCATGGCATTCAACGTCGTTTTGCCGGCACCCGTCGGACCCAAGATCGCCGTATGGCCCACATCACCGACGTGCAAATTCAACAGAAACGGGCGGCTCCCTTTCGTAGCCGTAAACAATAAAGGCGGTTGGTGTAAGTAGCCCGTCAACGGACACGGTGCTTCACGTTCACCTTGATATACGGAACTTGTGGGCAACGCTTGCGACACAAATTCCGTATCGACCATCATTTTACGCAAATTGTAATCCCCGTGACTGGGGATGGACCCCAAATACGCTTCGGTTGCATTCACACTTTCATCACGCACCCGAAAATCCAATTGTTGAATACGCGTGATAATGGCTTCCGCCGCTTTGTTAAGAAAGGCAACGTCGTCGTGCATCAACACAATGACACTGTTATAAAAACCATAACCCAATCGACCCGCAGAATTTTCAATTTGAGCGATCTTCAAACGATCCGCCGTGTGCTGCGCATCTTGATCGCGTTTCGCCGACAACCCCATCGATTCTCGAATGACACCCAGCACACCAATGGCTTTCGACGACCAACTGCGCTCGTAGCGTTTGAGATATGTTTTTGCCGTCCTGCGATCCAAACCAATGAATCGACTGGACCAACGGTATTCCAGTGGAAAATAACTCAAGCTATCCAGAATACTGGGATAACTTTCCGTGGGTAAATCATCAAGGCTCAATACCTTAATAAATTTTTTACCGATTTTAGGTTGATAGCCGGCAACAAAATCCTCACCCGATAAATAACAATCCAAAAAAGCGCCCACATAGGGGGTCGCTAACCGTTGTTTTTGTCCCGTGATGGATTGGTAGAGAAATGTCGTCAAATCATCACCCGATAACGGCTCGATACGAAGAAGCGAGCGTTTTAAATAACCCAACCACTCACCCACGGTTTTATTAAATTGCCGAAGCTCCTCCCCAAGACGCGACGCTGAATCCGGTCGCATCGCAGCACCTTCCATCGCAAAGCGTCTTAAACGCGATGCCATTAATTGCTCAGGCTTCCAGGTGATCGAGAGATAATGCGTGGTTGTAAAATAGTGACCTTCCTGGTATTGCAGGCGACGCTCATCGTCAATCAATGCCGAAACGACCTCCGGAAATTCCTGCGGTTCGGTCGAGGATTGCAATAAATGGCTCACCACATTCGTTTCCACCATCCAACCATTGCCCAAAAAATCAAAACTCTTTTGCCAGGTCTGTGCGTGATAATCGACGTCTGGATCGCTCGAGGAATCCAAATCCGGGGCGATATACACAAAATGACGGGACAAGGCACCGTCCTTGTGCAAAATCGTGCAGTCATCCCATTGGATTAAATAACTCAACAAATCATTCATCCCACGATGTTTTCGAAGCGCTGCGACGAAGGTTTTAATCGGATGTGATTTCACGCCAATCCCCTGTGTGTTGGTTCAATTATTTTTGCGTCTATGCTCGCACCGTCTTTTTACCAAGGACGCGAGACGGTTTTAATTTTAAAGAGCGACGTCATCGACGGATGACTCTTGGCTGGAAAATACGATCGCCATAAATAACGCGTACTTCGCTTCACCAGCTTTCCTAAATGCGGGTCACTTTTAGACACGAGCACCAGCAAAAAATGGATGAGGACATAAACACCCACCCCAATAAAACACGTCGGTAGATGAAAATGCGTTGCCGCCACCAACGGAAACGATATCAGCGCATTCAATACCGCCAATCGCTTTTCAACACCCGCCACCATCAACGGACGAATAAGTGCTTTATTAACCGGTATTATCGTGCCTCTCGCCATCACACCCCTTAAAGAACCGCCCCACTAAAACCCAAAAAATTCGTCACGATTTGAATCGCAAAAAACGCAATGGACAACCCACACGCCGTTTGCACAAAGCGTTTCGCACCGCCTTGTAAATCCGCAAACGCCATGATGAGACCACACAACGCAATCGCAATAATCGACATCGCATAGAGA
>CAYGED010000131.1:0-4363 GCA_964348555.1 uncultured Coxiellaceae bacterium | reverse complement strand
AAAGGGGAGAGCCAAGATCTCCCCTTTGGTCGCCGAGCGCGAACTTGCTTCGCGCTCGGCGATAAAACCAGGAAGGAGTTATCGCACGAAGTGCGATAACTCCTGTAAACAACGAAAAAGGGACGACCATGCCTGATTCATTTGCTTGCAAGCGAGAACTCGACGTCAACGGCAAAAAGTACCAATACTACAGCTTAGCCGCAGCGGAAAAAGCCGGCCTCAAGGGCATTCAGCGATTGCCTTTTTCGCTGAAAATCTTGCTCGAAAACCAATTGCGGCATGAAGATGGAGCAACCGTTACCAAAAAAGAGATACAAGCGTTCTCGACTTGGCTTAATAAAGGTTCTTCTACCCAGGAAATCGCTTACCGACCCGCACGCGTTCTGATGCAAGATTTCACGGGTGTGCCAGCCGTGGTCGACTTGGCCGCCATGCGCGATGCCATGGTACATCTCAAAGGCGACCCTGAAAAAATTAATCCACTCTGCTCCGTCGACTTGATCATCGACCACTCCGTGCAAGTCGATCGCTTTGGAAATGCCGAGGCTTTTAAGGCCAATGTGCACATTGAAATGGAACGCAATCTTGAGCGTTACACTTTTTTAAAGTGGGGACAGCAATCTTTCGAACATTTTCGCGTCGTGCCACCCGGTACTGGTATTTGTCACCAGGTGAACCTGGAATATTTAGCCAAAGGCGTATGGTCGAAAAAAATCGGCAATGAACTCGTGGCTTACCCCGACACGCTCGTGGGGACCGATAGCCACACCACGATGATTAACGGCCTCGGCGTTTTAGGTTGGGGTGTTGGCGGCATTGAAGCGGAAGCCGCGATGTTAGGCCAACCGGTTTCCATGTTAATTCCCGAAGTGATTGGTTTTCGAATGGAAGGGGAATTGCGCGAAGGCATCACCGCAACGGACCTCGTGTTAACCGTCACGCAAATGTTGCGTCAAAAAGGCGTTGTCGGAAAATTCGTGGAATTTTACGGACCTGGACTAGAGAACTTAACATTAGCGGATCGCGCAACCATCGGAAACATGTCCCCCGAGTACGGCGCAACCTGTGGTTTATTTCCCATCGATGCAGAAATGCTTAACTATTTAGCGTTAAGTGGTCGTGACCAAGAAACGATTGACCTCGTTCGCGAATACGCCAAAGCCCAAGGCATTTGGCACGACGCGAAAACACCCGAACCGGTCTTCACCGACACGTTGACACTCGATTTATCGACGGTGGAACCGAGTCTCGCCGGACCCAAGCGCCCCCAAGATCGCGTGCCTTTATCACAGCTTCAAGCAGTCACTGAAACCACCATTACAACGGCGAAGCACGGCAACGAACTTGATCGTTCCTTTCCAACATCGGATAAAAAAGAGTTGCACCACGGCGACGTCGTCATCGCTGCCATTACGAGCTGCACCAATACATCCAATCCTAACGTGATGCTCGCTTCAGGGTTACTCGCCAGAAAAGCCTTAAAAAAAGGCTTAAAACCAAAACCCTGGGTAAAATCCTCACTCGCGCCAGGCTCTAAAGTCGTCACCGATTATTTAAAGAAAACGGGACTGACGAAAGATTTGGAGCGCCTCGGATTTTATTTGGTGGGTTACGGATGCACCACCTGTATCGGCAACTCAGGACCGCTACCCGAACCGATTGCAAAAACCGTGACGGAAAATGATTTAGTCGTCTCCGCTGTTTTATCCGGCAATCGAAATTTTGAAGGCCGCATTCACCCGTTGGTTAAAGCGAATTGGCTGGCTTCGCCACCACTGGTGGTCGCATTTGCTTTAGCGGGGACCACGCGGATTAATTTAACGAAAGATCCTATTGGCGAAAACGATCGTGGTGAACAGATTTACTTAAGAGATATTTGGCCAAGCAATAAAGAAATTCACGAACTCGTCAGCCAAGTTCAAAAAGACATGTTCAAGAAAGAATATAGCGAAGTGTTCGATGGTGATGCCGAATGGAAAAAAATTAATATCACAGCGGGCGAAACCTACGATTGGCAGGATGATTCGACTTATGTCAAAAATCCGCCTTATTTTGACGGAATGGGTTTAAAACCCGCTCCCATTAAAAACATTCAGGGCGCACGTATTCTCGCTTTGCTCGGCGATAGCGTGACCACCGACCACATTTCACCAGCCGGTTCGATCAAAGCGAATAGCCCTGCAGGAGAATATTTAACGTCACACGGCATTGCCATTAAAGATTTTAATTCCTATGGCTCGCGGCGCGGTAACCACGAAGTCATGATGCGCGGAACTTTTGCCAATATTCGCATCCAAAATGAAATGCTCGGCGATGTTGAAGGTGGTTTTACCAAGCATTTTCCCGATGGGAAACAAATGTCGATTTATGACGCTGCGATGCAATATCAACAAGCGAAAATTCCGCTCACCGTGGTCGCCGGAAAAGAATATGGCACGGGTTCTTCACGCGACTGGGCTGCTAAAGGTCCGCTGTTACTCGGCGTTAA
Organism: uncultured Coxiellaceae bacterium; assembly: GCA_964348555.1. GTDB lineage: Bacteria > Pseudomonadota > Gammaproteobacteria > Coxiellales > Coxiellaceae > CAMTUH01. The sequence continues at coordinate 1,875 of CAYGED010000131.1, read as the reverse complement.
AGCCGTGCTCGCAGAAAGTTTTGAGCGTATTCACCGATCGAATTTAATCGGCATGGGTATTCTGCCCTTGCAATTCAAAGATGGCGTCACAAGAAAAACGCTGAAGCTGTCGGGTGATGAAACGATTGACATCATCGATCTTGAAAAAAATCTTTCCCCGGGAGCGGATATCAATGTCACTATTCACCGACCGAGTGGCGCAACGGAAAATTTAACACTTTTGTGCCGCATCGACACGCAAAATGAATTGCAATACTACCGCCACGGCGGCATTTTGCAGTTCGTTTTACGAAAGATGGCTTAGCGGAGCCTGAATCAGGCCTGGCGATCCAGGCCCCTACCCTAAACCGAAAAGTTCATCAGCCTGCTGGCGAGATCTTGGCCAGTCGGATCGAGCGCTTCTATTTTTTCATCGGACGGTATTTCTTTCAAACCATAGAGGACTCGAATGCTATGATTCTTAAACACGCTCGTTTCGTTAAAACAACTGTCACAAACCTGCCTCAACGCGGCTGCACGTTGTTCTGGCGGCAGCCGATAGACTGTTTGCAAATTAAAATCGGCACCGAAAGCAATCGGTATCACACGCGATTTTAATGCATTGTTTTGAACTGCCCTTTGTAAAAAATCCATCGTGTCCGCACCACGCGGCTTATTATAACCAAAACTAAAATCATGAATAGGCACAATCAATGGTGTTGGCATTTTCTTTTTCTCTAATGCATCAATAATTTCTCCCGAAAATAAAACCACTTCCTCTGGCCCCATGTGAAACGGTGATTTATCCTCTTCTGGACCAATGATTTCATATGGCCCCACTTGTATAAACATATAATGCATCCCGCCTTTCTGAATCGCCAACGCACTGACGATCTCCGCCAGGCTTGTTTTCTTGCCTTTCACATCGACAAAATGACTCCCCATCGCGGTATCACCCGCGTAATAAACATTGAATTTCTCTGTTTTTCCATTGGGCAATCCAATGTCGATTTCAATAAAATAACCCAGCCATAACTCCTGATTCACGATCGCGGTGGGTAAATACCCCAAACAACCATACCCTTTTCTCGCCGATCCGTGTTGTGCTGGAACGCCCGTCATTGTAATCACCACGTTATCAAACGCAATTCTAAAGCCTTCATTCCACCGCAGTTCGTAAACACGTTGATATCCCCATTCCCTCGGCCATTCCGATCCTTCGCCCACAAAGATCGGTGGCTGAGCAGATAAAAGTGGCCCATTCTCTTCAAGCCAATCACGATGATCATCATGATTATGTGAAATAACTATTCCGATTATTTTGTTGATCGGTATATTATCTTTATCAAAAAAAGAGGGAGCGCGGCGGGAATAACCAGTGACATCTTTGGCAGCAGGATCAAACAGAAAGTGACGACCATTCACAACAATATCGAAAGATGAGTGACCCAAGTAACGACAGTTAAGCGACAGTGGTCGATCATCGGTTTTCATTTCCCCCATTTCAGCTGGGGGCCGATAGCTGATTGCTTGATTCAATTTCTCTTCTTCAAAACCAAGCATGGACAATTCTTCTTGATAGATCTCTTGCTGCTTTTGGTCTGACCTAATTTGCCACAGAGTCCACAATAGATTCTGGAACCAAGATTCTTCAGGATAATTTGTATAAACACAAGGCGGCAAACAGCAAAAAAGATAGCAAATCGCACAAGCCATTGATGGCTCCACTCGAATAGGAATATCCCTGTCTAGAACAGGAATAATCACGACACCATTTGTTTCGCCGAATGAGTGATAGTTTTTAGATTTTTCCTTATCCAAATTCAGATCTCTTCTCAACATAATATTAACCTTTTTTTAAATGACAAATTGTAATCGGAGCACGTAAAAATCGGC
>CAYGED010000130.1:692-4449 GCA_964348555.1 uncultured Coxiellaceae bacterium | reverse complement strand
CGTTATTTTGCCGGAACATATGCATGTTATCTGGACATTGCCCGAAACGGATAGGAATTATTCCAGTCGCTGGCGCAGAATCAAGGGCGCTTTTACGAGAGGATTGTTACAGCGTGGTCATTTGCGGAGGAAAAATAAGCGTCATGAATATGACGTGTGGCAGCATCGATTTTGGGAGCATATGATACGGAACGATCATGATTTTGAAAATCACGTCAATTATATTCATTACAATCCCGTGAAACATGGATGGGTGAGGCGGGTGGTTGATTGGCCTTATTCTTCGTTTCATCGGTATGTGAAACGGGGTCTGCTGTCGGAAGATTGGGGCGGTATCGGGGAGGTACATTAGGGAGGGGGCCAATTATGGAGAATGAAAATCCGAAAATCCCGTATTCCGCTTCGCTTCATACGGGCTACTTACTGCAATCCCCATCCCCGAAAATTTACGGTATTGACCGAATATCGGAATTGTATTTTAATCGACCGTATAGGTGAATATTTTCAGACATAAAAACACCGCTTGAAATGACATTGGTGTGCTGAGGTGATTGATGCGCAGCATCGTTGGTCTAGAAAGCAAAGCCGTTGATGAGGTTCGTAACCGCCTCATCTATGCCATTTGGGTTAAGTACGATCAGATTTGCAATGATCGCTATGACAAAAAGGAAAAAACTCGGTTAGAGCGAATTAAGTCGCTTTATCAACAACACGTAGCGACTAAAATTCCCTATGGGTGGGAGTTGGATGAGGAGGATCGTCCTCGGTATCACTTATCCCCATATAATTTTTTCGAATTTGTACAAGCGCAATTATATCGGCAGGGCGGCCTTCGGGTATTTCATCATTACTCGAGTTCGATCGGGTATATTTCAGCGGCCTACCTGCAGGCGAGAAAAAGTCGAGTATTTGCGAATGGCAAATCCAATGATGTCCTTAATTTGATTTTCGGTGAACTGCTGGATTTCGCTGTGAATGTGTTGGGTTCGTTAACCCCAGAAGAAGTGGTGGATCAATTGAAGTCGCGTATTGCGTATGTTGATGCGATCATGCGAGATCCGTTAATTTTTCCAGCAGCGTCGGTTTCTCGCTCGCACAATAAACGCGATAAAATGGAATTAATTCGTCGAGAATTCCATCAATGCTTGGCTTATGCCGAACAAGAAAAAATTCGCTCGAGTGCGCGTGATACGTGTATGCAACTGCGCGCGCATTTGCAATCGACGGTTCTCGGGGGAATCCAATGCCTTTATCAAGCCCGAGGGCAGTTGGTCAATGAATTTCCGCTTACCGTGCACAGTTATCTATTTGGGATTCAGTTGGGTCGGGATGTTGCTACGAAAGATGATCAAATGTATGCATCCATTCGTGAAAAAACAGTGACGGGTCGTTGGTTGTTTCAACTATTGCAATCGGTGCCTGGAATTGCGTTTGCCTCTCTCGACATTGAAAGGTCGCTTTCTTTAACTGTTGAGCATGATCAGCCGTTGGGGGACATTCAAATTAATGCTGAATGGATTAAGCAATTTAAAGAGCAGCTGGATTTGCCGGAATGGGTTAAAGAAGCAGAACAACAAGCGGTAATAGCTTTTTTTACTCATTTATTCGCGATCGCGAGAGGAGTTTATCGGCTCGGTTATTTTGTTTTCTTGGTCGATCGCGCGGGGCAATTAGCGGGCGATGAGGGTAATCGTTGGGCTTATGGCGATGAAAATGGTCGCGACGCGTTGGCGGTGTTGCTGCTTTTGCTGCAAAAAGAGCTGGCTCAGTTCAAGGCATTAATTCATGAATTTAATGACAATGCGCAGCACCAAATTCGGCTCTACGTTCATTCACACAAAAAAGAATACACGGAGGGAGCGATACCGAATTTTACAAGCTTGAACGAAGAAGTGATTGCTGCGAAAAAGAGTATTGAATCAGCGCTAACGAACATTGGGCAATTAAAGCAAGGTATCGATCAGTTTCCCAATGGGAAAGCGGAAGAAATCGAACACCAAAAGCGTGATTTTTTCCGATATTTAGTGCTGGTTTGTCAGAAATTTTATTCGGATGAAAATGAGTATCAGAAAAAATTACTGGCCATTTATGAGCGTGAAATAAATCGTCAGAAAACCCATTTACCCTTGGCTTTTTCGGCCGAACCTTCAGGTCACGTTAACAATCAGGTCACTCTTTCGCATGCGCCGGCTCAGGCTTTAAGTCCATCAACAATAGCGAAAATCAATGCGGAGTTGCGGCCGTTTGATGCCACGTGGACCTATGATCAAATGAACAATCAATTTGCGCTTTCGGTTAGCGATGATTTAATGGTGATGGACTCGCAACGAGAAGTATTAAAAAAGCAAATGGTGAAAAGAGAGGTGTTGCTGAGATGGTTTAAACGTTCGACTGAGCCTTCTCTCTTTTCTTCGGTGGATTCTTCGCTGTCAAACTCGACAAGAGGACTGGTTCAGTCTGCCTTGAAACAGCAGCAAAGCGTCGAACAAGCTTTTTTAAATACTTTGTCGGCTCATTTGAGCATGGATGAATCGCTCGGTTTGGAAATTCCACAACCGGAATTTGGCAGCAACCTGTGTTAGAAGCGTTTTACCGATGCCTGATCGTAGCGCGCCAGCTAGAGCGTCGATTGCCATCGGCGAAGCGTCAAATAACGTTAGAAATTAAGCGAATTTGTGAGACATATCAAGTGGGCAATCCCAGTGATCACATTTACTTTCAGCGTTTACAAAAAGGAGAAATGACACGGCGCGCGTATGTGCCGGAAATTATTCGGGTTCAACGCTACATTGAGCGTGAGAAAGCCCATCTCACTTCGGAAGTAAGGCGGCGAGCGCTTTTGGTATTTATCCAAGAGGTAAAGGAAAAAGTGAAGCGAGATCGTGCGGCGTTGTGGCGTGGTATTCATCGACAGTCGCGACGTGCGCTTCAGCAATGGGAAACGCAGTTAAGCAGCTGGGAGCAAGAAATTGCATCAGCTGAGACTGCAGAAAAACGAGAAGAGTACGAAAAAAATAGTTTCCCGTTAATGGTGCCCGTTGAGAAAGAAGAAAAAACCGTGTCAGCATCAACCTGGGAAACGGTGCAGGCTTCTGAAGGCGTAAAGCCATTGTTGCGACAAGTGCAAGCGGTGATGACCATTGCGAATGAATCGATGGCGTGGAAACATTTTATGGATGCGTGTCATGATCAATTGCCAAAGGCAACGCAGGTTGACGACGAGCAGCTGTCTGTAGCATTTATTAAAACAATCATTTTTGCGATGACGCAAGCAACTTTCACCCGAGATGATTATCGGGTATTTTTCGAACAATTGCATGCTGCTCATTTGCCAACATTTCACGCCACTCAGGCACGACCAAAATCATGGCCGCACGCAATCGATGAGCTGTTGAGGGAGATCATTGAAGAAGAAAAAATCGATGAATTGGGTAACGTCAACGAATGTGAACAGTTGCGTCTACGGTTAGCAGCGCCGCCATCGACGGATGAAACGGATCTTTACAAGAAAATAGCCGAATCTTTTAATCGCTTGATTCGGATTTATCGGCTTTCGAGTAAATTGGCCCATTCTTTGCCGGAAAATCTGACTGGTTATTTGCGGGGTGAATTGACCTGGTGTTTTCGTCTGCTCGATTCATTTTTATCGGCCAGAAACTTAGTGGCCGAGTCGATTCCAACGAGTTTAATTGCATGTTTTTCCCAGATTCCATTTTGCCCTGAATTAATTGAGAATCTTTCGATAAGCGAAAAGTTG
>CAYGED010000130.1:0-682 GCA_964348555.1 uncultured Coxiellaceae bacterium | reverse complement strand
GTGTTCGAGAATTCGTCGCTTGTGATCGTGAAAAAATAATCCGTGCGTTACGCGAGGTATTTAATTTATATCAGCAGATTTCTTCGTGGAACCCAAAAAGTAGCGCGTATTTTTATGTTCAAAATCCAAAGGGGCAGGGTGATTGGGTGTCTAGTATGGAGCGGGCATTGAGTTTATGTCGCTACATTGTGATTGATGAAGCGCTTAAAACGGCTGGTTCGCTTTGGACTTGGTTGGCGGTCATCAAAAAACAGCTTAAATTGGGGAGTGAACAGCATTCGGATGAAAAATGCCGTGCTGACTGCATGCGGTTGCTTGAGTGTTGTGTTATGCCGTGTTTGCGTACGGATAAAATCGGTGGGTCGATAAAAATGGTTTTCAATGGTTAGCTGAGGTGATGTGATGAGCGAGTTGAATCGGTTTTTACGACAAGCAGTGGTGAGTTATGTTGCTTATAAAAATCCGTTGATCGATCCTGAAGCAATTCGGCACGAATCGATTTCCGATCTTGCGGAATATGTACAAAAAGATATTTTGACTTACCGCTTTATTCAAGATTTGGGTCAAGCGAGTGGATCTTCGAATCGAATTCGCTGCGCTGAAAAAACATCACCTGAGCAGGAAAAAGAAGAGGTGGTCGCGAAACACCAGGCAGTCAGTCAATTGATTTTTAGCTCTGAAG
>CAYGED010000129.1:0-4474 GCA_964348555.1 uncultured Coxiellaceae bacterium | reverse complement strand
CCGGACAATTAAAAGCAGCGGGCTTTAGCGCACAAGATTTAAAAGCAGCGGGCTTTAGCGCACAAGCGCTAAAAGATGCCGGTTTCAGTGCAACAGCCTTGAAAGATGCTGGTTATTCTGCTGCACAATTAAAAGAGGCTGGTTTTAGTGCTGGTGATTTGAAAGACGCGGGATTTACCGCTGCACAATTAAAAGCAGCTGGTTATACCGCAAAACAACTTCACGCAGCGGGATACTCGGCCGCTGACTTAAAAAATGCTGGATTCTCGGCGGATCAATTACGAAATGCTGGTTATACCAAAGGTGACTTACTGCGCGCTGGATTCACACCACAACAAGCGGGTTATCAAACGACTCCACCGCCGCAACAACAGCCTGCTCAAACACCGGCGATTTCCTCGAATGCCAACACCTTAGGATCTCAGCAAGATCTCAATAATAACCCACAAGGTGCTGGCGCTAGTATTCCAGCGATTAACACAAACTCCGCAGCAGCACGCCTGCGCGAAATTCAACAGCTGCAACAACAGCAAATGAATGCGCAGCAACGTCGAGACATGATGCAACAAATGCAAGGACAAATGAGTTTACAAGCGCAAAAATTAATGTCTGATTGGAGCAATGACTCAACACAGACTTACAACGTCGCACTTCAAGAACCCGTTGGGAACACATCAAATGAAGCAGGCGCAAACGGGTCATCATCCGCAGAAAAAGAAACTGGGCCTGTGATCAAAGCGGGCAGCATTTTGTTTGCAGTGCTCGACACGGGTATTAACAGCGATGATAAAAGTCCAATCTTAGCAACCATCGTTAGCGGAAAATTCAAAGGCACTAAAGCGGTTGGTAATTTTGAACGTGTCGACAAAAAAGTGCTGGTGCGTTTCACCATGATGAACGTACCGAACTTCGATCACACCTTCAGCATTAACGCTGTTGCGATCGATTCAAACACAGCACACACGGCACTCTCAGGTTACGTGAATAATCACTATCTCTTGAGATATGGAACTTTATTTGCTTCTGCGTTTCTATCGGGCTTGTCTCAAGGAATTGTTCAATCCGGGGCAACACAGGATTGCTTCTTAGGCTTCTGTCACACGACGTATCAGAAACTCACACCAGGACAATATGCTGCCATTGGCCTGGGTAACGTCGGGCAACAATACTCGAACGTCATGGGACAAAATTTCAATATCCCGCCGACCATTAAAATTGCTGGCGGAACGGGTATTGGGTTATTGTTCATGAGCGACGTGACACTACCGGAACCACTGCCATCAAAAAACAATTTTAATTCATAACGAGAAGGGTAAACACACATGAACGACAAAGAGAATAAACTAACGGGTGATGAAGAATATCAGTATCCCAACGAAGAATACGTGACCGAAACAACACCCGCCAGTGAACAGCTGGTGCAGGAAAAGCAAGCGAATTTTTTCGCTCGCCTTATTCAAAACAATAAGCGCGTAACGGTTATTATCGTGCTTGTTTTACTGGCGCTCATTGGTTTTAAATTTTTTGGTTCTCATCAAGCGCCAACGCCAGTGCAGCCGACTCCACAACCTGTCGTGCAACCGGTAGCGCAAACACCCAGCCCTGAAATGGTGAACGCGCTCAGCAATTTAAAACAATCCGAGCAAGGCAGCGAAAACAGTATTAATCAGCTGCAAAGCCAAGTGCAAAGCTTACAAAACCAATTGAACCAAACGACTTCGCAGCAAGGGCAGACCAATCAAGCGATGCTCGCGTTGGTTCAACAAATGAAAATATTATCACAAGACGTAAAAACACTGACGGCAAAAAAAGCACCTGCTTCACACAAAAAAGCAGTGCCCACACCACCACCGATCGTGTTTCACTTAAAAGCGATTGTACCCGGTCGTGCTTGGATCATGAGTAATGATGGATTATCCGAATCGGTCTCGGTCGGCGACACCGTTCCACAATATGGCACCGTTCAAGCCGTGGATGCGAATCGAGGTTTCGTGTTAACCAGTTCGGGCAAAGTGATTCAATATGGTCCTTATGATCATTAAAAATTACGTGTGCTGGTAAAAGAGGTAAAAAATGGATGGCATCAATCCAACAATCTTAATGACAAACCTGGGGATTTTAGGGAATATTTTCCAATCCATCGCGATTGCCACTGGACTCAGCCTCTTTTTAACGGGGTGGTTTAAGCTCAAACGCTACGCTGAAATGCGCACCTTCATGTCTTACCAGCTGAGCATCGCAAGTCCTTTGCTCATGATCGTCGCTGGTGTTTCTTTGCTGTGTTTTCCGCTTTTTATCAAAACGGCTTTGCTGAACTTCTGGTCCAATACCAGCCCGCTGAAATACCAAGGCTCACTGTCCAACTGGGAGCTCTTAATACCCCCTATCATCGTCTTTGTACGATTAATCGGGGTGGCTGCTTTCATCCGAGGACTGGTCCTCTTGTCCCGTTGTGGCTCAACCCAAACCCCTCCGGGGATGATGGGGAAGGCGTTGCTGCATTTCATGGGCGGGCTTTTGTGCGTGCATGTGCTTGGAACCATGCACCTCTTGAAAAGTATTATCGGGCTGACGCCATTTTAGTGGGTCAGGGAAAAAGGTTGATAAAGCTTAAAAAGATTAAATTTTAAGGGGTTTTTTAATATTTCCTTAAGGTTAAGGCGATAACATTATGACGATGTTAAATACTCATGACAAGGACCGTCAGTCAACTAAACGTGGAGATTGACGACAATGCGGACAAAAACAATGAATCTATTGCGGAAAATGGTGACTCCATTACTGATCATGGCCTCGATTGCTGGCGTGCTTTTTACAGGAGCCGCATTCGCGAGCATTACCGGCGGTATTGCGTTATCCAGTATCGCGGGCAACGTAGACACGTCGATTAAAGAGCTTTCAACGGTTTTCGTCGATATCGCTTTGATCGCCGGCGTTGGTTTCGTGATGGCCTCCTTCTTTAAATTCCACCAACACAAACTAAACCCAACACAAGTACCCATTAGCCAAGGGGTTACTTTATTGTTGATTGGCGCAGGTTTGATTCTATTCCCAACCATGCTCCCAACAGCAAAACGTGCCATTTTCGGCTCGTCAGCGGAGATCGCTAAAATTGGTGGTGGCCAGATTCACAGTATTATTGGCACATAACCTCAATAAAGTGAGATTGCACCGATGGCGTTGCGTGATGTCACATTGTCTGCCACGGAAAGCAATTGGCGATTGTTCATGATCAGAAAGGCGGATTCCGCCTTTCTGACTTTTCAAGAAAAAATTTGTGCGCGCGATCAACACACATGCCAATATTGTGGATTCCGTACGAATAAACATCTCGAAGTGATCAATCTCAACGGAAATTACCGCGATAACCGCGCGAATAATTTAATAACCGCTTGCGGGTTTTGCGCCCAATGTTTTTTCATGGAGTCCATTGGAAAAGGTGAGTTCGGTGGGGGCACACTGATTTATTTACCGGAAATGACACAGAGCCAGTTAAACGCCCTGTGTCACGTATTGTTCGCTACGATTGTCATGGGTAGCACCAATGCCTCCCAGGCTCGTAATATCTACCGAAGTTTTAAATTACGCGCCCAAATCGTCGAAAAACAACTCGGCGAAGGCCTGAGCAATCCGGCCTTATTTGGCCGTCTGAGTGTGGACACGAAGCTTGCAAAAACTGATTTTCATAAGGAAATAACCTCAAATTTACGGTTATTGCCCGATTTATCTGGTTTTTTAACTGAAGTGGTCGATTGCTTGAAAGAAGGTTTGAATGAATTGTCGTTAGTGGAAGCAGGATGATGAAGAAAGCCGTCAAATCATTTTTTAGCATCTTTGAAAGCTTGCTTTCCTGGCTCAGCAATTCGCTCAAACAAAGCACCAGTGCTTATTGCGAACTTCAGACGGCGGACAGCGACTCCGTTCTCGTGGCCAATGATGGATCGCTCATTTCTGTGCTCCGACTACACGGCGTCACCTCTCTCATCGGTAAAGAGGAATTTAATTACATACAAAACGGTTTACAACAAGCGCTGCAAACCGTGATGTCACAACCCGGCCATGTCATCCAAGTCTATTTTAGCTACAACAAAGACGAAGTCCGAAATGAAATCAGTGAAATTCTATCGCCCGCAGAAGAAACAGCAAAACGCTTAGGCTTACGACTGAACGATTTATTTAAAGAGCGAATTAATTATTTAACCAATTATTGCGCCCACGAAGAAGTTTATCTGGTATTGTGGACACGTCTAAAATCGTTGACCTCCGAACAAAACAAGCGGGCAAAAAACGATAAGCAAAAAGTCATCCGTAAACAAAAAATTCCTCCATTCAAATCGACGCAAAATTTAATTGCTGCAGTTCCTGATTTACGCGAAAATCACGATTCTTTCGTGCGATCAGTGGTCAATGATTTCAACGGCTTTGGGCTGGTCACGGATTTATTAGAAGCCCACGAGGCTGTTTATGTCATGCG
>CAYGED010000128.1:0-4478 GCA_964348555.1 uncultured Coxiellaceae bacterium | reverse complement strand
TTTCGAGCACGACGAGCCCTGGTTTCTTGCTTATTCATTATTTCTTTTTCGCCTCTTTCATTACGATATGCTCACCTAAATATCGAATACCTTTACCTTTATAAGGTTCAGGTGGTCTCACCGCACGAATTTTTGCAGCGATCTGGTTCACGAGTTGTTGGTCCATGCCTTTCACCGTGATCTCAGTCGGGCTGGGCGTTTCCACACTGATACTTTCCGGCATTTTCATGTCCACGGGATGAGACAAACCCACCGACAAATTCAACGCTTTTCCTTGGCCCTTAGCGCGATACCCGACTCCTATGAGCACCAATTTACGTTCAAAACCCTGAGAAACACCTTGAACCATATTGTTCACCAGTGCACGGGTTGTTCCGGCTTGTGCATTGGCTTCAATCGATCCATCTAACGGCTCAACTTGGAGCACATGATCCGACTGAAGCAATCGCACGTTGGCGTTGATCGCATAGGTCAGTTGACCCAACTTACCTTTGATTATCACATCTCGCCCACTCAATTTCGCTTCCACACCGGCGGGAAGGTTAATTGGATTTTTTCCGACGCGACTGACCATGACAATCTCCTACTAACTCACGTAACAAATCACTTCGCCACCCAAACCCAGTCGGCGAGCCTGACGATCAGACATAATACCTTTGGAGGTGGAAATAACAGCAATGCCCAAGCCGTTTTTCACTTTCTCCAGCTCATCCGTCGACTTATACACACGCAAGCCAGGGCTGCTAACCATTTTCATATCAACAATAACCGGGCGGCCTTCATAGTATTTCAAATCGACCACTAACGACGACGGCTGCACCGAACCTTTCTCTACACGATAATCCTCGATATAACCCTCTTCTTTAAAGATAGTTAAAATCGCTTCTTTCAGCGTCGATTTTGGAATAGCAACGTGTTTTTTCGCAACCGCTTGTGCGTTACGAATTCGCGTTAACATATCCGCTATAGGATCTTGCATACTCATTATAATTCTCCTCAATACTCCGCTGCTTACAACTCAAGTCGCCAGCGCGAATTCACTTCGCGCGCCGCGAAATCATACCAGAATAAAATACTCCGTGGCTTGCCACGGAGTATTTTATTACCAGCTCGCCTTTTTCAATCCAGGCACGTCGCCACGCATAGCCGCTTCACGCAGGTGAATTCGACATAAGCCAAATTTGCGAAACGTACCACGGGGTCTACCACATTGGCGACAACGATTTCGCACACGAATTTCACTCTCATTGCGCCGTGACTTTTGCAATTTAAGCACCGCCACTTCTTGCTCTTCTGGCGAAGCTTTTCTAATCGTTTTTCTCAGTTTCAGACGTTTCAAACGCGCCGCAGCGGAGCAATGGATACGTCTATTATTTCTATTGATTTCACATGTTTTTGCCATTAACGCTTACCCTCGTCCTTCAAAGGAAACCCAAACGCTTTTAACAACGCTCGACCTTCTTTATCCGTTCGTGCTGTGGTGGTGATTACAATATCCATCCCCCGAAGCACATCGATTTTATCGTAGTCAATCTCAGGAAACACAATTTGCTCACGAATACCGAGACTGTAATTACCACGACCATCAAAGGCCCGTGAACTAAACCCACGAAAATCCCGAATACGGGGTATCGCAATTGAAATCAATCGCTTCAAAAACTCATACATTCGATCTTGTCGCAAAGTAACTTTGCAACCAATCGGCCAATCTTCACGTATCTTGAATCCGGCCTCTGATTTTCGAGCATAAGTAATCAATGGCTTTTGCCCCGCTATTTTCGCCATGTCAGCAACGGCGTGCTCAATGACTTTTTTATCCGCTACCGCTTCACCAACGCCCATGTTGAGCGTAATTTTCGCCACCCGCGGTACTTCCATGACCGAATGATACCCAAATTCTTTTTGGAGTGTCGGCACAACGGTTTTATTGTAAAATTCTCTTAATTCCACCATGATAGTTGCCTTTATACGTCAATAACTTCTTCATTCGATTTAAAATAACGTACTTTTTTTCCGTCTTTTAATTGTTTTATCCCAGCTCGGTCCGCTTTTTTTGTGGCTTGGTTATAAATAGCCACGTTCGATAAATGAATGGCCGATTCTCTTTCAAGAATACCACCTTGTTCGCCTTTGTTTGGGTTGGGTCTCGTGTGTTTCTTCACAAGATTAACGCCTTCCACAAGCAAACGCTTTTTGGGCAGCACTTTAATGACTTTTCCAGTTTGCCCTTTACTGTCTCCAGCAATGACCATAACCAAATCGTCTTTTTTAATCTTTTTCATCGACATCGTTCCACCAATCGTTATAAAACTTCCACGGCCAATGAGACAATCTTCATAAATTTTTCCGTACGCAGTTCACGTGTCACCGGACCAAAAATACGCGTGCCGATGGGTTGCATTTGTGCATTCAACAATACCACGGCATTGGTATCAAATCGGATGACTGAACCATCGATGCGTCGAACACCCTTTCGGGTTCGAACCACGACCGCGTTCATCACTTCACCTTTTTTCACTTTGCCACGCGGCAGCGCTTCCTTGATACTCACTTTAATAACATCGCCAATATTGGCATAACGTCGTTTCGAGCCGCCCAACACTTTGATGCACATGGCACGTCGTGCACCACTATTATCTGCCACATCAACAACCGATAACGTTTGAATCATTGCTGTCCTCTAAACTCTTCTCTTGCTGCTCGTTCCATGACTTCCACCAACGTCCAAGATTTCGTTTTTGAAATCGGGCGACATTCGCGAATTTTCACGGTATCTCCCAAACGACATTGATTACCTTTGTCGTGCGCATGAATTTTCGACGATCGACGAATAATTTTCCCATACTTCGGGTGCTTAACCCGACGCTCTATCAATACAGTAACGGTGTCGACCATCTTATCGCTAACGACTTTACCTACTAAAGTACGATGTTTTTTTACACTTTCATTCATGATTGACGTTCCTTTTGACGCAGGATCGTTTCAGCACGGGCGATATTTCGACGCACTTTTTTATACAAGTACGGTTTCGGTGTTTCACCCATGCTTTTTTGCATTCGCAAATTAAATTGCTCTTTTCTCAATTCCAGCAATTCGCTTTTTAATTCACTCACTGATTTGTCGAGTAACTCTTTTACCATTTACATTACCGTCCGTTTCACAAAGATGGATCTCACGGGAAGCTTGGCCGCGGCTAAAGCAAATGCTTCACGCGCCAATACTTCGGTCACGCCATCCAATTCAAACATCATCCGTCCCGGTTGCACCAACGCAACGTAGTATTCCACAGGACCTTTACCCTTTCCTTGCCGAACTTCTAACGGCTTTTTGGTGATGGGTTTATCTGGGAATATTCGGATAAATACTTTCCCACCGCGCTTAATGTGACGTGCAATCGCTCGACGCGCCGCTTCCAGTTGACGCGACGTAATTCGGCCGCGCGTTTTCGCTTTCAAACCATACTCACCAAAGTCGACTTTATTTCCACGCGTCGCATCGCCGCAATTTCGACCTTTAAAATCTTTTCTATATTTTCTGTTACTGGGCTGAAGCATTTTTTATCCCCAATCACTTCTCTTTTGTAGTCTCTTCAACAACATCAGCCGTTTTAGGTTGATCTTTCACGGCATACTTGTCACCTTTGTAAATCCAAACTTTTACGCCGATGACACCGTAAGTCGTTTTCGCAATGGCCGTTGCATAGTTTATATCAGCACGGAAAGTGTGCAATGGCACTCGCCCTTCTCGCGCCCATTCGGTACGCGCAATTTCAGCACCCCCTAAGCGACCAGCCACCATGATCTTAACGCCCTGCGCACCTTGTCGCATGGTATTTTGTATGGCTCGTTTTATCGCGCGGCGGAACATGACACGTCGTTCGAGTTGCTGAGCCACATTTTCAGCCACCAACTTGGCATCTAATTCGGGTTTGCGAATTTCTTCGATGCTAATGTGAACCGGAACAGGCACTCGCATTAATTTCGTAATTTCGTCCCGCAACGCTTCAATCTCTCCACCTTTTTTGCCGATGATGACCCCGGGGCGCGCCGAGTAAATGGCAATTTTTGCATTTCTTGCAGGCCGCTCAATCAAGATTCGACTGACTCCCGCACCTTTTAATCGTTTTTGAAGCAACGCGCGAACTTTCAAATCATCGTTCAGACGATCAGCAAAATCCTTGGTATCGGCATACCAATTCGACGTCCAGTCTTCCGTGATACCGAGTCGCATGCCTGTTGGATTTACTTTTTGACCCATCGGGTATTACTCCAAAACGTTATTCTGTTAAATCCGATAAACAAACCGTGATATGACAAGTGCGTTTCAAAATTTGATTCGCACGCCCTCTTGCTCGCGCATGGAAACGACGCGACATCGGACCTTCATCGACAAATACACGAGATACTTTTAATTCGTCGATATCCGCACCCTTGTTGTGCTCAGCATTCGCAATCGCCGAGTTCACGACTTTTTTAATC
>CAYGED010000127.1:0-4509 GCA_964348555.1 uncultured Coxiellaceae bacterium | reverse complement strand
TACCGGTTCCTGCGTGTCCACAAAAATTGTTTTTTCTGTGGTGATGCCGTGAACCGCTTCTTCTAACGACAACACCCATTCATAACCCAAATCCGCACCGCGTTGCTCTCGCGCACGTCCACCGCGACCACCCCCAAAAATATCGCCGAAAATATCACCGAAAATATCGCCAAAATCCCCAAAGCCACTAAACCCACCGGCGCCACCACCCGCTTGCTGCTCAACACCCGTATGACCAAATTGATCATAAGACGCACGTCGTCGTGAGTCGGATAAGACTTCGTAGGCTTCTTTGGCTTCTTTGAATTTAACTTCCGCGACTTTGTCACCCGGGTTTCGATCCGGATGATGTTTCATGGCGAGTCGACGAAACGCTTTTTTAATTTCAATATCGGTGGCCGTACGCGAAACGCCGAGCACTTCATAATAATCTCGCTTCGTTGACATCGGGTGTTTTCTTTATTTATCGTCTTTCTTTTCGTCTTTGACTTCTTCAAATTCAGCGTCAACAACGTCCTCTTTCTTCCCTTCAGCTTTTGTTTCGCCACCAGCAGCACCGCCCGCATCACCACTTTTCTTCGCGTAAATTCGTTCCGATAATTTTGAAGAGTGTTCCGTTAATTCACGCGTCTTCGCTTCAATGGCGTCTTTATCACCGCTTTTCATAGCGGTCTTGAGCGCGTCGAGAGCATGCTCAATCGCTTTCTTCTCATCGGCACTCACTTGATCACCCAATTCTTTCACCGATTTTTCCGTTGTGTGAATCATGGCGTCCGCTTGATTTCGCACGTTGGCGAGGTCGTGGAATTTACGGTCGGCATCTTTATTGGCTTCCGCATCTTTCACCATCTTTTGCACTTCATCTTCCGACAATCCACTCGAGGCTTTGATCACGATGGATTGCTCTTTGTTCGTCGCTTTGTCTTTCGCGGATACGTGCAAAATACCATTTGCATCGATGTCGAACGTGACTTCGACTTGTGGTACGCCACGCGGTGCAGTCGGAATATCCGTCAAGTCAAACCGACCCAGCGATTTATTCGCGGAAGCCATTTCACGCTCACCTTGTAACACATGCACGGTAACCGCGGTTTGATTATCATCCGCCGTGGAAAAAACCTGCTGGGCTTTTGTGGGAATCGTGGTGTTTTTATCGATGAGTTTTGTCATGACACCACCCAAGGTTTCGATACCGAGCGAGAGCGGAGTAACGTCTAACAATAAAACATCTTTCACATCACCCGACAACACCGCACCTTGAATCGCTGCACCAATCGCAACCGCTTCATCGGGATTGACGTCTTTGCGTGCTTCTTTACCAAAAAAAGTTTTTACCGCTTCTTGGACTTTCGGCATACGCGTTTGACCACCAACCAAAATCACGTCATCAACTTCGGAGACTTTGAGTTCAGCGTCTTTGATCGCGACTTTACAAGGCTCAATCGTGCGCTCAATTAAATCATCCACCAACGATTCTAATTTTGCGCGCGTGACGCGGATGTTTAAGTGTTTTGGTCCACTCGCGTCCGCCGTGATGTAAGGTAAATTCACATCGGTTTGTTGCGTGGAGGATAACTCGATCTTGGCTTTTTCAGCCGCTTCTTTTAACCGCTGCAAAGCGAGTGGATCGCTACGCAAATCGACGCCCGTGTCTTTTTTGAATTCGACGACGAGATAATCAATCAAGCGCAAATCAAAATCTTCACCACCCAAGAAGGTATCGCCGTTTGTCGCCAACACTTCAAATTGGTGTTCACCATCGACATCAGCGATTTCGATGATGGAAATATCAAACGTACCACCACCCAAGTCATAAACCGCAATTTTGCGATCCCCTTTCTTTTTATCCATCCCATAAGCCAACGCAGCCGCCGTCGGCTCGTTGATAATGCGCTTCACTTCTAAACCAGCAATCTTACCCGCGTCTTTTGTCGCTTGTCGTTGTGAATCATTGAAATATGCCGGAACGGTAATGACCGCTTCTTTGACTTCATGACCCAAATAGTCTTCTGCCGTTTTTTTCATTTTCACGAGCACTTCGGCGGACACTTGCGGTGGCGCTAATTTTTTATTATCGAGGACTTCAACCCAGGCATCACTATTATCCGCTTTGACGATCTTGTAGGGCACCATTTTAATATCTTTCTGAACAATATCATCGCCAAACCGACGGCCGATTAAACGCTTGATGGCATACAAGGTATTTTTTGGATTCGTCACCGCTTGACGCTTGGCTGGCGCACCGACGAGCACTTCGCCCTCTTTGGTATAAGCCACGATGGATGGAGTGGTTCTCGACCCTTCCGAGTTCTCAATGACGCGCACCTTACCCCCAGCTTCAAGTATCGCCACACAAGAGTTAGTTGTTCCGAGGTCAATACCAATAATCGGGTTTGCCATTATTCATCCTCTCTTTCGTGTTAGTCAGATCGTACTCTTTAGCTTGGGGCTGGATTTTGAATTTCAAGGGTGAAGAAATGGGTCGGCTTAACGCGTCAACGTAGCGGTTGGGCTTGGGCGGGAGCCCAAAGCTTGCTGCAGATCCGCCTGAATTTGTTTTTGGAAAGGGGGGCGAGGATCAAGGTCATTGCTAGGCCCGGCACTTTGCTCCTCAATGAGTTGAGAAATGCCTTGAATGGCTGAAAGATCGCTCGTCATATCGTCGCTAACACCATTGGTAACATCATATAATGAAGGTTTCACTTTTTCCCAGTAACCGGTCACCAACGCATTCGCGCCCGCTTTCAAACGTTTGTCCTCGGCATAGGCCTCTGGATAGGTCTTTTCGATAAACAGCATCTCCCTCAAGAAGGCATAAAACCCCGGTAGCGTCAGTTGATGATCGATGCAATGCCGCCCAACCAACTCGCTGACCGCACGATACACGTGACGGAAGGGGTCTTTCTCCGGCTTCGTGGCTTTATTAATGGCGAATGAAACGACATTCGACCCACTCTGACGGCTATAAGCCAGGTATTCATCATGCGATAGGTGCTCCAACAACTGCCAATCCTTTTCGTGGGCATCACCATGCCGATGGATGATCGATAAAATCAATAGAAGCCATTCACGCACGAAATCATGCACATTACCCGCGATAGAATGTTGTGAATTAGGCATTCAGAACCTACCTTCTCAATTAGATCCGTCAAAATTATACCGTAAACACATTAAATTAGTATTAAGGGTAGCTTTTGAAATTACTCCGCGGCCACAATCACTCGCGCGGCGCGTAAGACACGACCATTTAATTGATAGCCTTTTTGGACAAGGCTGAGAATCGTGTTGGGTTTTACGTTAGGGTCTTTTTGCGTGATCAATGCCTCGTGAACACGGGGATCAAACGGCTCACCCACCGCCGGAGAAATAATGGTCACACCATGTTTCTCTAAGGTTTTTTGCAAGAGATCCAAGGTCAAACCCAAGCCTTCTCGCATCCCTTGCGCGTGCGGGTCTTTCGATTCTGGACTCTCAAGCCCGTGAATCAAACCGTCCACCACCGGCAATAAATCCATCAAAATCTTTTCATTGCCATATCGATGTGCATTCGCGATGTCTCGTTCAGACCGACGACGAACATTCTCGAGCTCAGCCTGCGCTCGCAGCGCTGCATCCTTAGAGTCATTCTCCCGACGCTCCATCGCCGTCAACTCATCTTCTAGCTTTTGCCGCGAAAGAAACTCCAGCTCTTCGGGTTGGTCGGCACTCTCACTCACCCCCGACTCATCAAGCTCTTGTTCTTGCCCGGTTTCTTCTTTAGAGAATTTTTCCCATTTCGATGGTTTATCTTGTTTGCTCATCACAGACCTCTCATGCTGATAACACACAATATAAGTCTATTTTCTGACAATGCAAGTGTTGGAAAAAGTGAGCCTCTGTCGTCAATTACTTTTTCGACACGAAAATGCTATGCTGAAGGTCGTTTATGAGCAAGTCAGGATTCAATCGAATTGCCCTCATGGGACGCGAAGGTGTGGAAGGAGTACCCGAAACTCTGATGACACTCGCCAAACATTTATCCTCACTTAAAAAATCGGTCGTGCTGGAAGCGGATGCCGCCCGCATGATGCACACAAAAGAGTTCCCTGTCATTCAAGCTGATGACATTCAGAAAAAAGCTGACCTGCTCATCGTGGTGGGTGGGGATGGCAGCATGCTCAACGCTGGGCGCATTGCGGTTGAAAAACAACTGCCGGTGCTTGGAATCAATCGCGGACGTCTCGGGTTTTTAACCGACATCCGGCCGGATGAGCTGGATAAAATCAATCCTATTTTAAATGGGCATTACCGTGAAGAACGGCGATTTTTGCTCGACATAGCCGTCACCGAAAAAGAAAAAGTTGTCGCACTCAACGACGCGGTTTTATTGCCTGGCGATGTCGCGAAAATGATCGAATTCGAAGTCTTTATCAATGGCGAATTTGTTTGCAGCCAACGGGCTGACGGGCTCATCGTCGCCACTCCCACGGGATCAACGGCCTATGCTCTCTCCGGAGGTGGGCCTATTTT
>CAYGED010000126.1:496-4547 GCA_964348555.1 uncultured Coxiellaceae bacterium | reverse complement strand
CTTTTATAACCGTGGCGACTTATTTAAAACCGCAGGCCGCGGCTGGTGATGCCCATCTTTTGACTTACTATGGGTTAACACTGGGAATCAGTTTGCTATTGTTCATCGCCTTGGTCCAACAAAAATCGTATTCCTCAGTGTCGACAGTAGAAGCCGTTTCTGATAGGGCGCCTTCCTAAAATGCGGTTTGCTTATTGATGAGACGTTGATTTTCAAGCGCCCATGCTACGTGTTCATGCACCAATGGTGAGGAATGATTGATTCGGCTTTTCAAGGCTGCCACTATTTCAGCCGAAGCGGGTGCGTTACCGAGAGCAACAGCGATATTTCGCAGCCAGGCTTCATAACCAGCGCGGCGTAAGGCGGAGCCTTCTGTTTTTTTTAAATAAGTTTCTTCTGACCAGTTAAATAATTCGATGAGGTCAGCGTCTTGAAGTTGGTGTCGAGGCTCAAATTCTTTTTCCTGCGTCAATTTTGCAAATCGATTCCAAGGACAGATGATTTGGCAATCATCACAACCGAAAATTCGGTTCCCGATTTTAGATCGGAATTCGATGGGGATTGACCCTTTGTATTCGATGGTTAAATAGGAAATGCATCGGCGCGCATCTAATTGGTAAGGGCCAACGATGGCTTTTGTGGGGCAGATGTCGATGCAGGCGGTGCAAGCGCCACAATGATTCGTCGCCGCTTCATCGATTGGCAGCGGGAGATCCGTAAAAATTTCGCCAAGGAAAAACCAAGAGCCGGCTTCGCGGTTGAGGATTAAGGTGTGTTTGCCCATCCAGCCCAAGCTTGCTTTTTCAGCGATGGGTTTCTCGAGGACAGGGGCGCTGTCGACAAAGGCTCGATAGCCAAAGGAGCCAACGTGGGCTTCAATTTTTTTGGCCAACTGCTTGAGTCGCTGGCGCATGAGTTTATGGTAGTCACGGCCCAACGCATAGCAAGAGATATAGGCCTTGTTTTTATTTTGTAAGCGCACGTGGGCATTAGCGTGTTGGGGAAGATAGTCCATTCGGATAGAAATGATCCGCAAGGTCCCCGGGAGCAGCTCTTGCGGGCGGCTTCGTTTGCTCCCATGTTTGGACATATAGCTCATTTGGCCATGAAAGCCACGCTTGAGCCAAGCTTGCAGTCGGTTCTCCGCAATGGTTAAATCCACGTTTGATATACCGACTTGCTGGAAACCCATTGCCTGGCCCCACGCTTTAATCAAGCTGGAGATTTCGGTAAAATCAATAGGTTGTCGCATTGGCACTCGTGTCAGGCGGCGTTGAGGTAAAAATGACAGCATTATATCAGAATCGCCAAATTCGCGAGCTTGAACGTTTGGCGATGCAGTCTGGCGTGGATGAGTATCAATTAATGTGCTTAGCCGGACAGGCTGTTTTTGATGCATTAATAAATGAATGGCCGTTCGCAAAACGCATTATTGTTTGCTGCGGAAAGGGTAATAATGGGGGTGACGGTCTTGTGGTGGCTCGGCTGGCGCATGAGCGGGGCTTTGAAGTTGAGGTCTATCTTTTAGATTCAAAGTCATTTTCCTCTTCCGCTGCCCAGGCACTCAAGGCTTGTGAACAAGCCGCTGTTCGAATTAACGCATTTCCATCTGAGCCAACGTTCAATGCAGATGTGATTGTCGATGCACTATTGGGAACTGGCTTCAAGGGTAAACTTGAAGCACCTTGCGATCCTATTATTAGGGCGATTAACAGTGCGCAGTGTCCAGTCATCGCCATCGATGTGCCTTCCGGTGTCGATGTGGATACGGGTTTTGTGTCTGGCGAGGCGGTAAAAGCGACAATAACCGTTACTTTTATTGCACTGAAGCGAGGATTGTTTACTGGTAAAGCCCCGACTTATTGCGGAAAAGTTATTTTAGATCCCATCGGTGTATCACAAACCTTGGTACAGAAGCAAAAATCCGATACTGAATTATTATCGTGGGAGAATATTCACCCTTTATTGCCCAAGCGAGACCGTGCCACTCATAAAGGTAACTTTGGACACGTATTAGTCATTGGTGGTGATTATGGAATGGGTGGTGCTGTTCGCATGGCCGCCGAAGCGGCGGCTCGGGTGGGCGCGGGTCTTGTTACGGTTGCGACACGGCCAGAGCACGTTTCGATTGTCAGTGGTGTTCGCCCAGAGTTGATGTGCCATGAAGTTAATGGGGTTGCTGATTTAGAACCGCTGCTCGAACGCGCTAACGTTGTGGTGATTGGTCCAGGTCTTGGGAAAACGGAATGGGCTATTTCTTTATTAAATAGGATATTAAAATCTAATCTTAATAAAGTACTTGATGCTGATAGCCTGAATTTATTGAGTGAGTCACCGCGCCGATCACACGATTGGGTATTAACGCCGCATCCGGGTGAGGCTTCTCGTTTGTTAAACTTGTGTGCTCATGAAATTCAAGAGGATCGTTTCAAAGCAATTCATCAATTAAATGAAAAGTATGGTGGTGTTACCGTGTTAAAGGGGGTTGGAACGCTGATTGCAACTGAAAATAGTCCTAGCGTTAAAGTTTGTTCCGCGGGTAATCCAGGAATGGCCACCGGTGGGATGGGTGATATTCTCAGCGGGGTTATTGGTGGTCTGCTGGCACAACAGTTGCCCTTGGCAGCCGCCGCCGAAGTGGGTGTTTTTATTCATGCGATGGCAGGAGATTTAGCCGCGAGTGAAGGTGGCGAGAGAGGTTTATTGGCGACAGATTTGCTTCCCCATTTGCGCAGCCTTGTTAATCCCAATCAGAATGACTCTTAAAACCAAAGATAAAAGAATTGAAATTTTACATTGATTCAGAAAAAAAAATGTTGGCTTTTGGGGTGCTGATTGCTTCCGCAGTAAACCCAGGTGACGTGATTTATCTTCAGGGTCCATTAGGCACTGGGAAAACAAGCTTGTCACGTGGTTTGTTGTCCGGTTTGGGCTACTCCGGCTTTGTCAAAAGTCCGAGTTACACCCTGATTGAACATTATCAACTGCCACAAGTTGATTTGATCCATCTTGATCTTTATCGAATCGACGATCCCAGCGCGATTGTAAACCTAGGTTTAAGTTATTATTTAAAAAATAATTCTATTCTATTGATAGAATGGCCAGAAAAAGCAATTAATTTTTTGCCGAGCCCAAGCTGGTGTTGTAAAATAAGCATCAAGGGAGTTGGCCGTGAGTTGGTGTTTGAAACAAAATCTTTCGCTTTTCAGCAATTTCTCTTAAACATTCCGAAATAATCCCTTGCCAATGATAGCCCTGCATTGATAGTGTGGCAGCATGCGTACCATATGGGCTTTCTGTGTACTGATTTTCTCAATGCTGCCGATAGTGTGTTTGGCAGATTTTAATAAAATCAATCAATTAACAATCGATTCGAAAGCAAGCACTATCGATATCAGTTTGTTTACCCATCAGCGCCTCAAATACCGAAGCTTTCTCCTTAAGAATCCAACTCGTTTAGTTCTCGACTTGGAGCAAACACGTGCTTATTCGCTTGATAAATCCTTGCTGTCAGGGCAAAGCTTGATTCAGAATATTCGCTTAGCTGAACATGAAAACAATATATTGCGAATTGTTTTTGATTTAAATTCTCCTGCTCGGGCGACGCTTTCGCTGGTGCGAACAGGGGGGGCTCAAGCTTACCAGTTGAAGATTCGTTTGTCGGATTTTCCAGCAAATCCTTATTCTGTTTCACGCCCAGTAAAATATTTGAATGTTTATCAGGCTAAGCTTGTCAATACGAAACCAAAGCCACTCCATTTGGAACCCAAGTTCAATCGCTCACCCGATGTGATTATCGTCATTGATCCTGGACATGGCGGACATGATCCAGGAGCCATTGGGCCGGGTAGGGTAAAAGAAAAAGATGTCGTGCTCGCGATTTCTCGCGACCTTCAGCGTGACATCAATCGTCAGCCCGGGTTTAAAGCCTACTTAACTCGGAACGGCGATTACTATCTCACGTTGCGACAACGGCTGGGCATTGCTCGTCGTTACCATCCTGATATGTTTTTGGCGATTCATGCTGATGCTTACTATAAGGATTCCGATG
>CAYGED010000126.1:0-486 GCA_964348555.1 uncultured Coxiellaceae bacterium | reverse complement strand
CATGGTGCCTCTGTGTTTGCATTATCCCAGCGAGGGGCTAAGAGTGAAGCGGCACGTTGGCTAGCGAAAAAAGAAAACGAGTCGGAATTAATCGGCGGTGTTGATTTATCAGACAAAAACAACTTATTAAAATCAGTGCTGATTGACTTATCGCAAACCGCTACGATACGCGCTAGCTTACAAATTGGACAGCGGATTATTCGTGCATTAAGGAATGTAGGGCGCTTGCATCGACATCACGTGGAGCAGGCAGCGTTCGTGGTTTTAAAGTCACCCGATATTCCTTCCTTACTCGTTGAGACGGGTTTTATTTCAAATTGGCAAGAAGAAAGAAAATTATTGAGCCAACCGTACCAACAAAAAATAGCCAGCGCCATGATGCAAGGCATTCGATCTTATTTTATTCAGCAGCCACCGCCAGGAACCGAATTAGCCGAGCTTTCAGGTAAGTAAACAACCTCTTTAGCCCCTCCCTTTGTAAAAGGG
>CAYGED010000125.1:0-4562 GCA_964348555.1 uncultured Coxiellaceae bacterium | reverse complement strand
TTATCATTGATAATAAAGCGACTGGCGTCATGCACTTCATGAGCCGAAACAATTGAGCTGAAGTGCACAAACGAAGAACCATCTCGCAACCAAACGCCGCCCAAAGCTTTGTAGCCAATCGCGTGCGATAACGCCACCGCCTTCATATCATCACCATAGGTTTGCAATTTCGGCGCCACAAATTCTCCCACCAATGCCATGACCGCAATAAGAATCAAGGCTGCCTTAATCACCGACCACGTGATTTGACGAACCGAAACCCCAGCCATTTGTATCACGATAAGCTGACTACTCGCCGCCAAACGACCCAAACCAATTAAACAACCCAAAAAACCAATCATGGGAAACAGCTGATAGAGATCCGACGGCAACTGCGTCAGCACATAAACAAACGCTTTCCAAAAATCAAAATGTGACACACCAATACTCGAGAACTGGCCCACAAACTCCATAAAACTCTCAACACCCAACAACACGAAAACAACCAAAATCGTAGCGCTAATCACCGCATCGCGAATGTAATAATCAAGCAGCTGCACGTATTCTCCTCCGCGAAAATCGGCGTATACGACGGCGCCAACTCGACTGCCCCATATAAAACACAAGCACAACGAGCAACAAAGAAAGGTGTATCCACCACATTCCCACACCCTGGCTAACAACCTTTCGCTCGATCCACGTTCGCCCAATAAATAATAAATTCGCGTACCCAATATAAATCAATATCGCCGGGAGAATCTGTGCAAACCTTCCTTTGCGCGGATTCACCTGGCTCAAGGGAACCGCCAACAACGCAAAAATGATCACGGAAATCGGCATGGCTATTCGCCATTGCAATTCCGCAGCGGCTTTCGGATCGCTTTTACGTATTAACCACAATTTGTTTGTCGGCATCGCCTCAATCCGACTGGCAATATCCGTTACAGGCGTTTTTAATCGAATACCATATTGTTTAAACTGAATGACATCGTATTTTAATTGCCCTGGGGTGCCCACATAGCGAAACCCTTTATTGAATAAAATGAAATTACCTTCATTCTCAATATTAAAATCTTTTGCCTGATCCGCAGACACTAAATCCCAACGTTCCGGTGTATTCGCTGGCGCTTGATTCTGCGCCAAGAAAACCTGATTCATGCTCTGCCGATGCTCTGAAACATCCGCGGCATAAAAAACTCGCCCCCCTGAACCCAACGGTTGAAAGCGGCCCGGTAAAATTTTTTCAATCGACGCTTTCATCACCGCTTCTGTTAAAATACGCGCTCGATACAGTTGCATTTTTGGTTCAACCGATAAAATCAGCCACGCCACCACACCCATCACGAAAACGGACAGCGTGATCACCATGGTCACCAACTGCGTTCGACTGAAACCACAAGCCGACAACACCACCATTTCATGATCGACATAAAACCGACCCAACGTGAGGAGTATCCCCAGCAGCAAGCTCAGCGGCAGCAGATAACCCAGCAACAACGGGACTTGGAGCAGCATGACCTCCATCACCGCTTGAACGGTAATCTTTCCATCGGCTGCATCATTAAGATAATGGACAAACTGATTCGTGATAAAGATAATCAATAGAATGAGAATGGTGGCGAGCACAGTGGACAGGATTTCCTTGCTGAGGTATCGAAAAATTATCACTGACAAACCATACCTTTTATGAAAAAATACCAGTGAAATAAATACCCCGTGGTAAGCCACGGGGTATTTCCTGTATTATTTCGCTCTACGCGAAGCGAATTCGCACAGAGCGACCCAAGGGGAGCATTCACCTGACTCCCCTTGGGAAACCCCATCGTGTAAAGTCCCGCGGCAAGCCGCGGGGAAAAAGTTTCAAAGAGAAACATGGAAAAAACCTATAATCCTAAACAGATTGAAGCACATTGGTCCCACTATTGGGAAACCTCCCATCTCTTTGCGCCAACGGATCACGGCGAACCCTACTGTATTATGTTACCACCCCCAAACGTGACCGGCACCCTCCACATGGGGCACGGTTTCCAGCAAACTTTAATGGATGCGGTCATTCGGCACAAGCGCATGCAAGCTTACCGGACTTACTGGCAAGCCGGCACAGACCACGCTGGTATCGCGACACAAATCGTGGTCGAGCAGCAACTGCTGAAAGAAAATCTCACGCGTCACGACCTTGGTCAAGAAAAATTCATCGAACGTGTTTGGCAGTGGCGTGAACAATCCGGATCGAGAATTATTCAACAAATGCGTCGCTTAGGGCTCTCCATTGACTGGACACAGGCTCGATTCAGCATGGATGCGGTCATGACTGAGGCCACCCTGGAAGCTTTCACTCGTTTGTATCATGAAGGTTTGATTTACCGGGGCAAACGGCTGGTCAACTGGGATCCCATCCTCAACACCGCCGTCTCCGATTTAGAGGTCATTGCGGAAGAAACCCAAGGTCATCTGTGGTACATCCGTTACCCTGTGGCTGATGGGAATGAACACATTGTCGTCGCCACTACCCGCCCCGAAACCTTGTTGGGTGATGTTGCGGTGGCCGTTCACCCCGATGATGAGCGTTATCAATCACTGATTGGCAAAAAAGCTTTGCTGCCACTGACGAATCGAACCATTCCCATCATTGCGGATGATAGCGTAGAAAAAACAGTGGGATCCGGCTGTGTGAAAGTCACCCCCGCGCACGATTTTAACGATTATCAAATTGGTTTACGCCACCAGTTGCCGATGATTACTATCTTCACTCCTGAGGCGCGCCTGAATGAAAACGTGCCAACAGTCTATCGCGGATTAGAGCGATTTGAAGCGCGAAAAAAAATTATAGTGGATTTAACCGAAAAAAACCTTCTGGAAAAAACAGAAACCCACCGCCTTTCCGTACCACGCGTGGAGCGATCTGGCGCCATTATCGAACCCCTGTTAACGGATCAATGGTTTCTAAAAGCCACTGTTCTCGCCCCCGCCGCGATTCAAGCCGTGAAAAAGAAAAAGTTAAAATTCGTTCCAGCCAATTGGGAAAAAACATTTTTACAATGGCTGGAAAACATCGAAGATTGGTGCATCAGCCGACAACTGTGGTGGGGACATCGGCTACCCGTTTGGTATGACGAACAAAAAAACATTTATGTCGGAAAAAACGAAGCTGAAATCCGAAAAGCCTATAAACTTGGAAATCATCTTGCACTCCACCAAGAAACCGATGTGTTAGATACTTGGTTTTCAGCAAGCCTTTGGCCATTTGCTACATTGGGCTGGCCTCAAAAAGCAAAACGCTATGCAACGTTTTATCCCACACAATTATTAGTGACGGGATTCGATATCCTTTTCTTTTGGGTTGCACGAATGGTCATGATGGGACTTAAACTCACGAAAGACATTCCCTTTGAAACCGTTTATATCACTGGACTCATCCGCGACAGCCAGGGCCAAAAAATGTCGAAATCAAAAGGAAATGTATTGGATCCGATCGATTTAATCGACGGCATTGATTTAGACGCTCTGCTTCAAAAACGCACCACCACCTTGCTGCAACCCAAGATGGCCAAAAATATTGAAAACTCAACTCGAAAAGAATTCCCCCAGGGTATTGCCGCTTACGGCACTGATGCCTTACGCTTTACGTTTTGTGCACTCGCCACCACGGGTCGCGATATTAATTTTGATATTGGCCGGATTGAAGGCTATCGTAACTTCTGTAATAAAATCTGGAATGCCGCGCGATTCGTTCTCATGAATACCGAATCACAGGACTTTAATCCGGAAAAACCCTTGGAATTCAGCCTAGCTGATCGATGGATTCAAAGCCGCCTTCAACACACCATTGAGCGCGTGAATGCTGCTTTTGACACCTGTCGGTTTGACCTGCTCGCGCAAACTCTTTATGAATTTATTTGGAATGAATATTGCGATTGGTATTTAGAGCTCACAAAAAATATACTCCACAACGAAAAAGCCAGCGCCGCACAACGGCGAGGCACTCGATACAACTTAATGGATGTTCTCGAAACTTTATTGCGCTTACTTCACCCCATCATGCCTTTTATCACCGAAGAAATTTGGCAAACTGTCGCGCATCTCATGGAAAAAAACTCCACATCCATCATGGTTCAAACGTATCCAAAATTTAATAAAAAAGCTGTCGACACCGCTGCCGAAAAAGAAATCGAAAAACTGAAAGGCATCATCACCGCCATTCGAACAATCCGAAGTGAAATGAATATTTCACCGGCCAAAAAAATTCCCGTTATCTTCAATAAAGTCACCAACAAAGACGTAAAATTTATCCATTCTCACATCGATGAAATAAAAACACTTGCCAAAATTGATGAATTACGAATCGCTCAAATGGGCGAAACTATTCCGCCTTCGGCCACCAGCGTTGTCGAACACATTGAAATACACATCCCTCTGGCCCAGTTGATCGACAAAGAAGCTGAGCTAACCCGACTACAAAAAGAAATCGCCAAATTAACGCTGGAGATCGATAAAATTAATCAGCGTCTTACTAACTCAAATTATTTAGAAAAAGCGCCGAAAGAAGTGGTTCAAAAAGAAAAGGACCGCGCGTGCGCGGTCCC
>CAYGED010000124.1:0-4572 GCA_964348555.1 uncultured Coxiellaceae bacterium | reverse complement strand
CAAACAACCCGTTATTTCCTTAAGGTTCCATTAAATGTCTTTGTTTTTTTCTTTAACTTTGTTTACTCAAATTGCTAACTGAAAACTCAATAAAAATTTATCCCCGCACGAAGAAAATCTCAACTGTGCTGACCATGCCTGAAGAAAAAATGAAGAAAATGAGTGGATTTTCTTATCCAGAACTGACGTTATTTTAAAAACGCCATCCTCACGTGAGGACGATGTATTAATCTCAGTTGGGCTTCGCGAATGCTCAGCCCAACTGACTGACATTACATGTTAGATGTTTGTCCTTTGCAAGCTTTTCCGCATTTGCAGAGGTAGAAGAGTAACCAAACACCAGACAAGCCAACCAGTACGTAAATAACACGGCTGACGATATAGCCGAAGATTGTATTAACGAGGTTGAGGTTAAAAAGGCCAACGAGCCCCCAATTGATGGCGCCAATGATCACGAGTATCGATGCGATCCAGCCCCATGCGCTCATTTTTTTCATAATTGATCTCCTTATCGTGTTTTTTTAGATGCAGGTCCATTATCCAGAAGCCATGTAAAAAAATCAAGCGAATTCAAAAGTGATTACCGTTAGGGGAGGTGGCTTCAGGCTTAGATTCTGGTGACTTTTCGGCTTTATGCTGCGTGCAGGTTAAGATGCGATTCGTCTTTACCTCATTTACCCACGCCGTCGTCCTTACCCAATCTTCTGGGTTTTGGGAATAATAAACTTGTTGGTTATAATTTTCTTTGAATAGGGATAAAAGGTAAGCCACATTGTCTTTTATCATATTTGTGGCTTTTATTAATAATTCGCATTGTTTAGTCAGCGTGGGGTCGTTTTGAAGATCTTTCGTCTTCTTCATGTTGTTCTGAATCAGGATCACCAACTGATCTAGCTTGATAAAATTCGGGATTGTTGGTTTCGTGCTCTTTGGATCAAAGTATTTACCCATCTTGAACATCATGAAATAGCCAGAAATTTGGTTGCATAATTTTAGCAGCTGGGCGTAAGGAGGGATCCCTTTAAAATCGGTTTTGCCATTGAGGAGATCTTTCTCGTTGGATTGGGCTGCGTATGTGATGAGACGATTCGCAAAATTTATTACATAGGTTTCTATTAAGCTCAATAATTGGGTGAGCACCTTTTTTTTAGACTCGTTGTCTTGTGCTTGGTCGAAACCTGAAAAAGCGTCTTGGACTTTCGTGGATAAATTGTCTTTAAACGCTACATGTTCCAGAAACGGAAAAGTGAATTCTCTCATGATGATTTACCTGTTTATTGTCGTTATCTATTGTCCCTCCCTATTTCCTTGTTAGATGATATACTCATTTCATTTGAAAATGAGTATGGATCACGATTATAACTGTGGAAGCTTAGCGAAATCTTAATGGATCACGAATTTTCGAAAAAAGAGCGAGTTTTTTATCTGCTTGGCCCCGCCGGCCGACTCGAGGTGTTGTCAGCGCATCCCAAAGCCAGCCCTCAACCCATCACCGCGATTATTTCCCACCCACAGCCGCCCGGGGGCACAATGAATAATAAAGTCGTGACCACCATCGCCAAGGCGATGGATCTTTTGGGGGTGAAAACGTTGCGTTTCAATTTTCGGGGAGTTGGGAAGAGTGAGGGGGTTTATGACAATGGGGTTGGTGAAACCGAGGATTTGAAAGCCGTGTTGCGTTGGGTAAGATCAGTTTGTCCTGAGGATCGCATTTGGTTGGCGGGGTTTTCCTTTGGTGCTTATGTATCGGCAAAAGTGGCGAACGATCAATCGGGTATCGCCCAGCTGGTGACGATTGCTCCTACGCTCAATCATTACGATTTTGCCGCCTTCACCCAGATCGCTTGCCCGTGGTTCATCGTCTCTGCTGGATCGGATGAGTTGGTTTCAGTGGCCTCGGTGGAGGAATTTATGCAGCACCCACCGGTCCCTGCCAAGCTCGTCGTGATTAAAGCGGCTTCCCATTTCTTCCATGGAAAGCTGATTGAGTTGAGGGCGGTATTGGTAGAGGGCTTGTCAGACCAGCTTCCTGGGTAAAACTAAGCGCTTGTTTGACTATAAAGACAGCAATTTCTAAATGAAAATCATTCTCAATTGTCTTGACACTGAGGGCGTCGAGTGAGGATAATGAAGCTTATTCTCATTCTCGTGAGATTGGTGTGATGACTACCCTATCCGAGCTAAAGCCTGGAGAAATAGGCAGAATTTCTGGATTCTATCCCGGTAATAAAGTTTACCGGCAGAAGCTGCTTGCCATGGGGCTCACCCCAAACACGGAGTTTACCGTTATTCGACGCGCTCCACTGGGCGATCCCGTTGAAATTCGAGTTCGAAACGCCTACCTCAGCCTTCGTCAAGGTGAAATGGATATCGTCAAAATTGAGCGGGTGTCACCATGAACGTCATTCCAACCGTGGTGTTGGCGGGCAATCCCAATTCGGGGAAAACGGCGCTTTTTAATGCGCTCACCGGATTGCACCATCGAGTGGGTAACTGGCCGGGTGTCACTGTCGACAAAATGATGGGTCGACTTTCCCATCGAGGCGAATGGGTCAACGTCATCGATTTGCCGGGCACTTATTCCTTGAGCGGTGGTTTGGAAAACGGCGCCATCGATGAAAGTATTGCCTGTGATTATTTACGCTCCGGTGAGGCCAGTCTTATCATTAATATTATTGATGCGAGCAATCTCGAACGCAATTTATACCTCACCCTTCAGTTACTCGAAATGAAAATTCCCATGATTCTCGCCGTCAATATGATGGATATTGTTAAACAGCGTGGGATCAGTATTAATTTAGAAAAATTAAGTCAATTGACAGGTTGTCCCGCTGTGGGTTTGGTCGCGAGTCAACGAAAAGGAATTGAAGCGTTAAAAGAGTTAATTTTAAAAATACAAAAAACCCCGCGCGTGTCGGATTTTGCATTGCCATTACCCGAGGCCATTGAAGAGGCGCGAAAACAAATTGCTTTAATTGTTCAAGAAACAGAAAAACACAACGTTGATCAAAATTGGTTGGCGCTTCGGGTGTTGGAAGGCGATTCGTTTGTGGCTTCCTATTTCAACGAAGCGCTTAGCACGCACGTGAGCAATGCGATTCGCTCCATTGAATTGGCGCATCACGAAGAGCCCGATGTTTTAATCGCCGATGCGCGATACCGTGCGGTGAATCAAATAACGATGAGCGTCATCGAGTATCCTAAAAAGAAAAAGCAGGCGATGACGCAATGGGTGGATGCCGTGGTGTTGAATCGCATTTTAGGCATTCCGATTTTCTTCGCGGTCATGTATTTTATGTTTTTCTTTGCCATTAACATCGGTGGCGCTTTCCAGGATTTTTTCGACATGGGAAGTTCGACGATTTTTGTCACGGGGTTTGCGCATCTTTTAGCGCGCTGGCATTTTCCACCGACATTGATTGTGCTGTTGGCAAATGGCGTTGGAAAAGGAATTAACACCACCATCACGTTTACACCAGTAATTGCGGCCATGTTTTTATTTCTCGCGTTTTTGGAAGACTCCGGTTACATGGCACGAGCCGCATTTGTGATGGACCGCGCGATGCGTGCGCTTGGATTACCCGGGAAATCGTTTGTGCCGATGATCGTGGGTTTTGGGTGTAATGTGCCGGCGGTGATGGGTGCGCGCGCTTTAGAAAATCGACGCGATCGTATTTTGACGGTGATGATGATGCCATTTATGTCCTGCGGTGCGCGATTGGCGATTTTCGCGGTCTTCGCGAGCGCGTTTTTTCCAGAAGGCGGCGCAAGCCTTATTTTTATGTTGTATTTGTTGGGGATTTTAGTCGCAGTTTTGACAGGGTTTGTTCTACGAAAAACAGTTTTAACGGGCAAACCCGCTCCGCTCGTGATGGAATTGCCGCCGTATCATGTGCCACGTGTGGGTCAGTTATTTCGCCACATGTGGTTGCGTTTAAGCGGATTTTTATTCCGCGCGGGGCGATTTATCGTGCCAATTTGCATGTTGGTCGGCGTGTTAAATTCCGTGAACATCACAGGGAAAATGCTGTCGGAAAATAATCCGCATTCCATTTTGTCATCGGTGGGTCGCGTGGCCACGCCTATTTTTTTGCCCATGGGTTTGCATCAAGCCAATTGGCCAGCTACGGTCGGATTGGCGACGGGAATATTGGCGAAAGAAGTGGTCGTTGGTACATTAAATACTTTATACAGTTCGCCAGAAACAGTGGAAACAACTTCATCAGCGCCTTTTAATTTTTGGGGTGGATTGCGCGCGGCGATCATTTCCATTCCTGCCAATTTTAGTCAATTGGGAAATGCGTTGATCAATCCGATCTCGGCGAGCGAAGCGCCGCATGCGATGAATAAAACCGCTTATCGTGAAATGTATCACGCATTTGACGGAAAAATCGGCGCGTTTGCTTACTTATTATTTGTGCTTCTTTATTTTCCCTGTGTGTCAACCATGGCGGCGATGTCTCGCGAAGTGGGGCGTCGCTGGGCTTTATTTTCGGTTTTGTGGAGCACGGGTTTGGCGTACGCGCTTGCGGTGATGGCTTATCAAGCGCTGTCATTTGTGTTGCACGCATG
>CAYGED010000123.1:0-4575 GCA_964348555.1 uncultured Coxiellaceae bacterium | reverse complement strand
TTCATGAGATCTGCCGTTCGCGCAGCGGTGCCAGAAGGCGCATCGATTTTTTGGGCGTGATGCATTTCGATAATTTCGGCGTTCGGAAAATAGCGGGCCGCATCCGTCGCGTATTTCATCATTAACACAGCGCCTAAGGAAAAATTAGGTGCGATGAGGCCGCCTAATTTTTTTGTTTTGCAGAGTTGATCTAATTTTTTGACTTGCTCGGCAGTCAAACCCGTCGTGCCGATGACGGGGCGAGCGCCAGCCTCGAGAATCGTTTGAATATTGGTGAAAACCGCTTGGGGTGTTGTGAAATCAATGACAACATGGGCTTTTGTTGAGTGGATGATTTTCGCTAAATCATCTCCTTTATCCGTGCTGCCCACCAATTTTAAATCGGTTTGATCATCGATCGCTGTTTGGGTCACCCGACCCATTTTTCCTTTTGCCCCGTTGATGATTACGTTGATTTCCACCACGCCGCCCTTTTTATGATTCAAAGTTTTTAATAACAAAATCCCAATTGACCAGTTGCCAAAAATTATTGACGTATTTAGGTCTATCGTTTCGGGTATCGATGTAATAGGCGTGTTCCCATACGTCACAGGTTAACAAGGGTTTTTTATTTTCTGTCATGGGATTTCCTGCGTTGCTCGTGCTCAAGACCTCGAGTTTATCCGCTTTGGTTTTGACGAGCCATGCCCAGCCCGAACCGAATTGCGTGTTAGCGGCATTCATAAAGAGCTCGGTGAATTTTTCAAACGAGCCGAAGTTTTTATCGATGGCAGCCGCCAAGTCATCATAGGGTTCGCCGCCTCCTTCAGGGTTCATGCAGTGCCAATAGAAAGTATGATTCCAATCTTGTGCGGCATTATTGAAAATAGCTCCAGACGCTTTTCGGATAATGTCTTCGAGCGATTTATTTTCGAATTCAGTGCCTTTCGCCAAGGTATTCAGCTTGTTAACGTAAGCCGCATGATGCTTTCCATAATGATATTCCAGGGTTTCCTTGGAAATATGGGGCGCCAAGGCGTCTAGCGGGTAAGGTAATGGGGGCAGTTCGAAGGCCATGTAACAGTCTCCTTTTCTCAGTTTATGCTGACTCACGCAAGATACCGCATTATCGGGGTAATTTCTAGCTTGGATATTGCCTGGTGTGGATGACTCCTTCGGACCAGATACTAGGTGTCTTACTTTCCTTGGAGGCGTTAAAGGGATATGATGGGTGAGATTGACAAGTCCCCAATATAAGACTAAATTCGTACCATTTCGAATGTCGGAGGTAATCTATGGCTGTACTCGTCGGGCGCGAAGCCCCGGATTTTACCGTCCCAGCTGTTTTGGCGGGTGGTGAGATCGTTGAGAACTTTAATTTAGCGCAAGCGATTCAGGGGAAGTATGGGATAGTTTTTTTCTATCCTTTGGACTTTACCTTTGTTTGCCCTTCTGAGCTTATTGCGTTGGATCATGCAATAGACGAATTTAAATCGCGAGGCGTCGAAGTGATCGCTGTGTCGATTGATTCTCAGTTTACGCATAATGCTTGGCGGAATACCCCGGTAGCTAAGGGTGGCATTGGTCCTGTTCGGTATACACTGGCTGCCGACATTAACCACAATATTTGCCGTAGTTATGGTGTCGAGCATGCTGATGCAGGCGTCGCTCTGCGTGGTACATTTTTAATCGATAAGCATGGTATCGTTCGTTCGCAGATCGTGAATGATTTGCCACTGGGACGGAACATCAGTGAGTTTATTCGCCTTGTCGATGCGCTTCAGTTTATTGAAAAGCACGGTGAAGTTTGCCCAGCAAACTGGAAGAAGGGTGATGCTGGAATGAAGGCTTCTCCATCCGGTGTGGCTGAGTACCTTTCTCAAAACGCCGATCAACTTTAAAACGGTGGCTGTTTTTGGCTGTGGCGTGTAAAAAAATCCTTGGCGCCTTGCGCCTAAGACTTTTAAAATAAATACACACCCCCTCCACCTAGCCCAAATATTTCACACCCGCTCGTAGTGAGGGAGCAGAGCATTTTCATTTATCCATAAATCATTCTCGCCTTGGTTACATTTCTATAATTTCTGATATATACTGCTGTCTTGTGCGTTAAACCCATTAATTTAATCAGAGAGGACAACATGCCAAGAGGATCAAACGCAAACACCAATGCAGCCGATCGTCGTTTAGAAAATCGAGTGACGGAGTTAAAAAATAAACTTCGTGAATGTGAGCAAGCGATGAAAGACATGCAAGCACAACAAGAACAAGTCATTCAAGAAGCCGCGGACATCGGTTATGAGTTAGCTTGTCTTGATTTTGAAGAACGCGAATTTCACCGAGCAGAAGCCGTTGCAGCTGCCGTTGAAAAATTTGAAAAAGCGCACGCGAAAAAAACTTCGCGCGATGCAGTAGTGGAAAAAGCAGCCAAACAAGTGGCCGCAGCTCCGCGTTCGCAACGTGCCAAAGCAGCCCCAGCCCCATCGGTGAAAAAAGCGCGAACAAAGATGCGACCAGCCGTTGAAGTGGTTGAGCCAATGATTGTTTCTGCTGAGCAGGATATGCTGAATTAGCGTTGGTTTTATGTTAGGGTGGATTACGCGCTTCACGGCGCTAATCCGCTTTACTGAGTACTAGCCCGGTATGAAATGTCTGGGCTAGTAAGTAGTAAGTAGCCCGTATGAAGCGAAGCGGAATACGGGATTTTTGGATTTTCATTCTCCATAATTGGCCCCATCCCTAATGACCTCCCCGATACCGCCCCAATCTTTCGACAGCAGACCCCGTTTCACATACCGATGAAACGAAGAATAAGGCCAATCAACCACTGCCACCACCCGTTTAATTTCTTAGTTTCCCGTATTTCGCTTCGCTTCATACGGGCTACTTGCTACTTGCTAACGTGATTCACGATATAACAGAATAGTTCCGCCGTTCGTTGCGCATCATAAATAGCCGAATGTGCTTCGTTCTTGTCGAAAGGAATGTTCGCTTCCTTTAACGCTTTTGCCAAAATCGTTTTTCCCAACACAACGCCCGATAATGTTGCTGTATCAAAACAGGTAAAGGCGTGAAAAGGGGAGTGTGTCAACTTGCAACGTTTCATGGCGGCCTGCAGAAAACTTAAATCAAAGTGGGCATTGTGACCCACTAGAACGGCCCGACGGCAACTGGTTTCCTTCACGGCGGCGGAAGTAAAAGCGAAGAGATCTTCCAATGCTTTTTTTTCATCGATGGCTAAGCGAAATGGATGATAGGGGTCAATGCGATTAATTTCGAGTGCAGTAGGATCGAGGTGGGCGCCCTCAAACGGTTTGACGTGACAGGCAAAAAGATCTGCTGGGATGAGGTGGTTATCATCGCCGAACTTAATGCGAACGGCAGCAATTTCTAATAATGCATCTTTCAACGGGTTTACGCCCGCCGTTTCAAGGTCGATCACGATGGGTAAATAGCCGTTGAATCGCTCACTTAAGGAAACTGTTGGATTTTTGTCATTAGCCATGCGTGTGTTATTACTCCTGCTGCTCAACAAGATGGAGCGCTGTGTGCTGAACTTATCCAGGTTATTTTAGGCGCCAAGCAAGCGTTTGACCAGCCAAGAATGGGACGAGAGTTTCTTTGCCAAATGGAAGTGTCTCGGGAATTTTCCAGGGCTTACGTTGTAAGGTCAAGGATTCTTTGTTGATGGGCAGACGGTAAAACTCAGCACCGAATCGGCTCGCAAATCCTTCGAGCTGATCAATTGCATTTTCGCGATCAAATATTTCTGCGTAGAGTTCAATCGCGCTAAATCCACTGTAAATACCAGCCGGGCAACATCCAGATTCTTTTTGTGACTTTGCGTGCGGGGCGCTATCGGTGCCGAGGAAAAATTTGGGATTGCCGCTGATTGCGGCTGAGATAAGAGCGGCTTGGTCCTCATTCGTTTTTAAGATGGGCAAGCAATAGTGATGTGGTTTTAAGCCGCCCGATAAGAGCGAATTTCGGTTTAGCCAGAGGTGGTGTGGCGTGATCGTTGCAGCGACCGGTCCAGACGTCTGGCGAATAAAATCCACACCCATTTTTGTTGAGACGTGTTCGAGTACGACGCGTAAACGTGGGAATGTGTTGATGATGTCGACGAAATATTGCTCGATAAATCGTTTCTCGCGGTCAAAAATATCCACATCGGGGTCAACCACTTCTCCGTGGATGAGTAAGGGGAGGTCGTGGTGCTGCATGGCCTCTAAAAGCGGGTAAATCGATTTCAGGTTTTCAATGCCAGCTTGGGAGTGAGTGGTGGCGTGTGCTGGGTATAATTTGTAGGCATGAATTAAGCCAGACTCTTTTGCTTGTTGAATATCACTGGGTCTGAGTGTTGTCGTCAAAAAAAATGTCAACAAGGGGGTGAAGTGCACATTTTTTGGAATATTTTCCGTGATTCTGTTGAGATATTTTGTCGCTTGCGGAATGCTTGTTAAGGGTGGCGACAAGTTGGGCATCACGATGGCCCGGGCGAACCGTGCAGTCACGTCGGGAACCGTTCGTGATAGAAAATCGTTGTCGCGCAAATGGCAGTGGAAATCGTCTGGGCGGATAAGCATTATTTCACGC
>CAYGED010000122.1:0-4603 GCA_964348555.1 uncultured Coxiellaceae bacterium | reverse complement strand
ACTTAATATAGACATAGCAACCGAGTCTTTACTTTCCGCCGTGAATTTGACGCCAACGGATCTTGAAAATGTCATGAACCACGCGATGGGACGCTCCATTGATTCGGCTGATATTTTTCTTCAAAGCATTCATGAAGAAAATTGGATGCTCGAAGATGGTATCGTCAAAGAAAGTTATTTTAGTAGTGACCGCGGCTTTGGCCTTCGCATCATTAGCGGCGAAAAAACAGGTTTTGCGTTTGCGGATGATATTAACATTAAAGCCTTGGAAGAAGCGGCAAAATCCGCTAAAAGTATCGCTCGCCGCCATAAAACAGCTTTAGTGTCCGTGTCGAATCATTTGCAGGCGCAATCGCTTTATGCGCCGATCAATCCACTTTATACCATGAGTGAGCAAGAGAAAGTGAGTTTGCTTCGACGATTGGATGAATACGCGCGACAAAAAGATCCTCGAGTGAAACAAGTGATGTTGAGCTTGTCGGGTGAGTATGAAGTGGTTTTTATGATGAACAGTGACGCTTCAACGGCGGCGGATGTGCGTCCGCTCGTGAGTTTGTCGGTACGTGTCATCGTCGAACAGAATGGGCGTCGTGAACAGGGAATGGGTGGCGGCGGTGCGCGTGGTGGCTATGAAATGTTTGTCGACGCGGGATTTCAATACGTCGACAAGGCCGTTCGACAAGCCTTAATTAATTTGGAAGCTATCCCTGTGCCGGCGGGGAGTATGCCGGTGGTGTTGGGTCCGGGATGGCCTGCCGTGTTACTCCACGAAGCGGTGGGTCATGGGCTTGAGGGTGATTTTAATCGCAAAGGCAGCTCAGCGTTTTCAGGACGTTTGGGAGAGCGCGTGGCATCCCCGCTTTGCACGATTGTGGATGATGGAACCGTTCCGGGTCGGCGGGGTTCTTTAAATGTGGACGATGAAGGGACACCAACGCAAAAAACCGTGTTGATTGAAAATGGCATTTTAAAAATGTATATGCAAGATCGGCACAATGCTTCATTGATGAGGATGGCGCCGACGGGAAATGGTCGACGCGAATCTTATGCGGATTTACCATTACCTCGAATGACGAATACGTATATGTTACCGGGTGAACACGACCCAGAAGAAATTATTCAATCGGTCAAAAAGGGGATTTATGCCGTCGATTTTTCAGGGGGACAGGTGGATATTATCTCCGGTAAATTCGTTTTTAGTGCGAGTGAGTGTTACTGGATTGAAAATGGAAAAATTTCGCATCCGGTGAAGGGTGCCACATTAATTGGTAATGGTCCGGACGTGCTGACCAGAGTTTCCATGGTTGGAAACAATTTATCACTGGATTCAGGGCTGGGCACTTGCGGGAAAGATGGACAGAGCGTACCCGTTGGAGTTGGTCAACCAACACTCAAAATTGATGAGCTCACGGTTGGTGGTGTATAACGCTTGACAGCGCTGGAACGCTGTTGGTATAACATTCTCAACACGGATGGCTGGGCTTCGCCCATTCTGACGTCGTCAATGAAGGAACTTTCAAGAGGGACATTAAATGAATAAGAATGAATTAATTGAAGTGATGGCGGGTGCCGCTGATATTTCTAAAAATGCAGCGACACGTGCACTTGATGCGTTTACGGATGCGATCACCGGGTCTTTAAAAGAAGGTAAAGATGTCGTGCTCGTTGGTTTTGGTAGCTTCACGACCAGCCACCGCGCGGCTCGCGCGGGACGAAATCCGCAAACGGGTCAAACCATGCAGATTCCTGCTGCCACCGTGGCGCGTTTTAGAGCGGGTAAGAAACTCAAAGACGCGGTTAACGGCGGCTAAAAAGCCACGAGTTT
This sequence comes from uncultured Coxiellaceae bacterium, assembly GCA_964348555.1. GTDB lineage: Bacteria > Pseudomonadota > Gammaproteobacteria > Coxiellales > Coxiellaceae > CAMTUH01. Next base: position 2,778 of record CAYGED010000122.1, on the reverse strand, counting down.
TTTAAGAACGTCCGTATGATGAAATCATGCGGACGTTTTTTTTTGCTTCGAATCCGAATCAACTTTTGGGAATAAATTTTCTCCCTGCTTGCTACGGAGTATTTATTCAGGGCTCATATAACATTCAGTTAAGGGACAAATGCACATTTGATGTGGTAGCTTGTTTGTCTATCACAAATCGAGGTGACTATGCGCAAATATTCTACAGTAATGGATGCCGTTAAGGCAAATGACTTAGGCAATGCAAGAAAATTGCTCGTCAATGGAGCTACTTTCATCACGGTTGAGGAAGGGTGTCACTGTTTGGTGCTAGCCGTTGAGAAAGATAATAGCGAAATGGTTCAACTTTTGATGGATTTTGGTGCTAAACCACATGGCGGTAGAAGTTTCCCTGCTGTGCTTGCAGCCGAGAAAAATTATTGGATGTGCTTGATGGTCATCACAAAAAATTATAAAGATGTCGGTGGAAAAGCGGGTTATGCGAAAGCACTGCAGATTTGCAAAGCCAAAGTGGATAAAGATATCCTCAAGAGGATTTGTGTGGGATTGCTTATTCTGCAAGGTCCGACAAGCCAACGTTCTCCGCTTTCTGAGGAATCTAAACGGGAGGAGCTGGAAAATTGTGTTGAATCTGCCTGTCTTAACATGAAAAGGCATTTAATATGGGCGGTGGAGGAAAATAATCACGGGATGGTTGAGTTTCTCTTGGAACTTGGATTAGATCCTAATGGTTATTATGAAATTAAGGATGGACGCTGGTATTTCGCTTTGCACGCTGCTAGTGGAGCCAATAATCTCGAGATGGTTAAGTTACTGCTTCGCTTCGGACCTGTAGACCCACGACTTGAAATAAATCATCCAACCATCACGGCCGTGTTAAAAAATCCGCCGGAACCAAGCACTCCGGAGGTTTTGTGTGATCTGGTCGAGGCGATGGATCAAGCAGGTCCTTTTAATTTGGAACGTTTGGAGCAATACCTAAATAAGAATACCTGGAAAAAACAGGAAGAAAAACGTGAAGCAGCACAGGAAGACGACTTCTCAGACCCATACGGCGTAATACCCAGCCTAAAGGAAAAATCAAAGTTCGCCAACATATACGCCACGGGTGAGAAAAAAATCCAGCCCTACGGAATTGAAAAAAGTCGTATTCTGTGGTTATTGATCAATCGATACCTCTGTACTGTTAGGAAACTCGTGCAGGATTACCAGCCAAAAGGTATTATGTCATTCTTCGAGCGCCGGTCTCAACAATCAAAAGACTTTGTTAATGACTTGAAGGGGCTGGCAGCACCAAAGCACTCCTGTGATCCGAAGGAGATCAGGGACTTGCAAGAACGAATTCATCAGTTTGTTGTTGAAAATAGTAGAGATCCAAAGCGAGCAAACTGCCGAGCAATGCAGTTGTTAGGAAAACACAGTCTGATTGAAAAAAGCCGGCTTGAACAAGCTGAAGAAAAGCACGAGGCTCACACCCCAGCATAAACCAGGCTATGCCCAGTTCTAATCGCATTGAACAGCGGGCCCTTAATGCTTGATTCGCTTGGCTACTTCAGTTATCTTCATGCCCTATATTTCTGTGCAGGAAGTACCCTTCCGAGGGGAAGCTGTGTGCATATAGAAGAATGCGAAACGGGTGCTTAGCTCAGTTGGTAGAGCGTCGCCCTTACAAGGCGAATGTCGGGGGTTCGAGCCCCTCAGCACCCACCATGTGGAGTGGTAGTTCAGTTGGTTAGAATACCGGCCTGTCACGCCGGGGGTCGCGGGTTCGAGCCCCGTCCACTCCGCCACTTTTAAAACTTTAAAAAGACCCCGTTAAATGGAGTCTTTTAAAGACGCTTAAACCAAACAGGCGCTTAAGCAATGCTACAACGCATGCATGAACATATAAAAGGATGGGTAGCCGGAGTGATCATCGCGGCGATCTCGCTCTCGTTTGTGTTATGGGGCATTCAATATTATCTCCAAGATCGTTCATCCACGAATGTCGTCGCAAAAGTGAATGGTCAAGACATCTCAGCGAAGGCCTTTAATTCGGTTTTTCAACGAATGCAGCGTGAATACACGATGAAAACCGGAAAGGTGATGTCGGAATCCGACAGCCAGGGGCTGAAAGACTATGTGCTTCAGAATTTAATTTTACAGACGTTACTAGTTCAATCAGCAAAAGAGGCGGGTTTTCGAGTGAGTCAGTCGGAGGTTGATGCGTTTATCACGAGTATGCCGGTATTCCAGGAAAATGGCCGGTTTTCCCCTGCTCGCTATCAACAACTCATGTATGCGAATGAAATCACTTCACAGCAATTCATAACGGAAACGGCCAAGCAACTCATCGTCGAACAATTGCGATATGGGCTTTTCAATTCTGCTTTTGTGTTACCCGATGAATGGCATCGTGTGTATGCGTTGAGTGAGCAGCACCGTGATTTTCAGTACGTTACTATTCCGGCATCAAGATTTATGGGTAGAACAACCATCACCTCAGCGATGATTCAACATTATTACGATCAGCATAAAATGGATTTTAAAACGCCTGAAATGGTGAGCCTCGAATATATTCTTTTATCGCCACATGAAATGCCGAATGCAAAATTCAACCAGCTTGCCAATCAGCTTTCCAATCTCAGTTACACGAATCCGACGACGTTAAAACCGGCTGCGCTGGCGATCCATCAAACGATACAAACCACACCGTTTTTTACAAAAGAAGGTGCGAAAGCAGGCATGGCTAAAGATCCTAAAATTGTTTCAGCGGCGTTTAGTGATGAGGTGTTGCAA
>CAYGED010000121.1:2360-4604 GCA_964348555.1 uncultured Coxiellaceae bacterium | reverse complement strand
GGGGATTAAGCTCGGTATTGCTGCAGATAGCCTTGATAATAATAATGCCAATGCCTTGCATTACGCATCAGAAGGTGGTTCGCCAGTAGCGATGGATCATGCCGTTAAACTGGGTATTCTCGCCGACAGCAAGGATGTCAATGGAGCAAACGCATTTCTTCATGCGGCTTCGGGTGGATCACCGACAGCCATGTTGCATGCCGTGAATGTTCTTAAAAATGATCCTTTCAGTGCTGATAGTACTAATGCAAGTGCCTTGCATTATGCATCACGAGGTGGTTCGACAGTAGCGATGGATTGTGCCGTTGAGCTAGGTATTCCCGCCGATAGCAGCGATGTCAATGGAGCAAACGCATTTCTTCATGCGTGTTGGGGTGGATCACCGACAACCATGTTATATGCAGCGAACCTCCTAGAAACTACTGATAGTGTTGATAGTGATAATGCTGGGGCACTTCATTATGCAGTGCTGAGCAATTCGATTCTTGCCATTGGGCTTGCCATCGATGGTTTCGATATTCGACCCTGGGTCATGGATGCTAATAACCAAGAACCATTACATTATGCCATTGAGCATTTGGAAGAAAATTCAAATGGCTATGTGTATATGTTTGAACGCCGTCACAATGCCCCACCTCATGGCGAAGAAGCGCCGATTTTTAATCCCAACCTCACGATGACTCAGTAAGAAATAACCCAGATTGTACTTTGATTATTGAATTACTTTTTCTTGAGAAAAGCATCAACAAATTTTCTTGGTGTAAGGATATCAATTCCATGATAACTGCTAACATCTAATAAATCTAAATCTCCAGTGACTATTGCTTTTGAATCACTTTTTTCGTACTTCCATAATTACTTTTTGGACATCCGTTTTTTTCAAGCCAGCTGCTTTAGCTTGTTTTCTAGCGCGTTTGATTAGTGAAGTAAACTTTTTCATTTCGGGTTGTGAAATCATCTTTAATATGACGACGTCTTTCTCTGCCATCACAACAAATTGGTCGCCATTTTTAAGACCCAGTTGGTCGCGGATATCTTCCGGGATGACAACTTGCCCTTTAGAAGATAATTTTGTAGTTGCTAATGTACCCATCTCCACCCCCTGTTTAAATCAATCTTACTAGTAAGATTATATACCATAAGTATAAGATAAGAATAGAATAGCCTACACAATATTTAAGTTTTCTTTAAGGTGGATTGTGCATTTTGGAAGAATATCTAATTCAACCTACCTTAAGGCTCAACAAAATCGTTTTTGGCTATGGTAAAGTCAGCAACGCTAGTGTTTTAGCGTAATCTCCCGCGAATCAAACAAGGGACAAGCGTGGTAACCGGAGGCCCCAACCATGGCACGACAAGAGCGAGGCTTGCACCTTCCTCAGTTTGAGGAAAATGATGATGAAAAGGCGGTCAGTACCGACTCCACTATCCATCGGCATCTTCAGCATGAAGAAAAACCATTTGAACCTCAAAATCGAATTGAGGATTACACAGCCGCCATCGAGCGGAATAAAAAAGATGATAAAGAAGATACAAGGGCTTATTATCATCGCGGCCTTGCTTATTGTGAACTTGGCAAACACCAAGAGGCGATAGAGGACTACACGAACGCCATCGAAGGGGATCCAAGCGATGCTAACGTATTCTACAATCGGGGGGGCGCTCACCATCAGCTTGGCCAATACCAAGAGGCGATAAAGGACTACACGGAAGCCATCGAACTGGATCCAAACCGTGCTGACGTATTCTATGACCGGGGCTGGGCTTATTGGGAACTTGGTCAATACCAACTGGCGATAAAGAACTACATGAACGCCATCGAACTGGATCCAAACAATGCTAACGCATTCTACAATCGGGGGTACGCTCACCCTCAGCTTCGACAATACCAACAGGCGATAAAGGACTACACGAACACCATCGAACGGGATCCAAAAAATGCTAGCGCATTCCGCAATCGGGGGATAGCCTACTATGAGCTTGGCCAATACCAACGGGCAATAAAGGACTACACGAAAGCCATCGAGCTGGATCCAAAAAATGCTAACGTATTCTACAAACGGGGGAACGTTTACTTTAAGCTTCAACAATACCAAGAGGCGAGAGACGACTTCACGAAAGCCATCAAACTGAATCCAAAAAATGCTAACGCATTCTACGGTCGGGGGTGGACTTACTATAAGCTTCACCAATACGAACAGGCGATAAAGGATTTTACGAAAGCCATCGAGCTAGATCCAAACC
>CAYGED010000121.1:0-2260 GCA_964348555.1 uncultured Coxiellaceae bacterium | reverse complement strand
CCAATACGAACAGGCGATAAAGGACTACACGAAAGTCATCGAACTGGATCCAAACCGTGCTAACGCATTCGGTAGCCGGGGGAACGCTCACTATGGGCTTGATCAATACGAACAGGCGATAAAGGATTTTACGAAAGCCATCGAGCTAGATCCAAACCGTGCTAACGCATTCTACGACCGGGGGTTGGCTTACTGTAAGCTTCACCAATACGAACAGGCGATAAAGGACTACACGAAAGTCATCGAACTGGATCCAAACTGTGCTGATGCATTCTACGACCGGGGGAACACTTACAGTGATCTTGAGCAATACGAACAGGCGATAAAGGACTACACAAAAGCCATCGAAGTGGATCCAAACCATGCACACGCATTCCACAATCGGGGGTGGGTTTACAATGAGCTTCACCAATACGAACAGGCGATAAAGGATTTCACGAAAGCCATCAAGCTGAATCCAAACGATGCTAACGCATTCCACCACCGGGGGAACGCTCACTATGGGCTTGACCAATACGAACAGGCGATAAAGGATTTCACGAAAGCCATCGAGCTAGATCCAAACCGTGTTAACGCATTCCACAATCGGGGGTGGGCTTACTATAAGCTTCGACAATACCAACAGGCGATGGCAGACTACACGAAAGCCATTGAACTGGGTCTAGACCGTGCGAAGGTCGACAGCATGATTAAAAAATGTTTAATTGAGACTCGGAGTCGCTCTGCCTTCTCCTTATGGAATCAGGCTGGCTCATCTCAACAAAAAGAAAGGAACGAACATAAAGAAAGCGATTTTGCAATTTCCAACAAGAGATAGCAGGCATTTTGTAAGCGTTTAGCGAATTGCAAACAGGCCTTATTGTGCCAAGCACTATATTCATAGAGTTTTTCCTGCCTATCCGGTTGCCACATACTGTCGAGAATGTGGGCACGAAGCATCATGCCACTTCTCTTCCTCCTTTAAAAAAGGGGGATTTTATGTGACAGCTTTTATAAAAATCCCTCCCAACCTCCCTTTTACAAAGGGAGGGGCTAATATAGGTGACAAGCGGATAGGTGTTAAGAGTTTTTGAGCAATGCGTTGGAGATACCTAATCATAGTATTTACGTTGTGTTCGATGCTATTATAACCAAATCGTCTGTTTAACAAGGAGTTGCTCCCAATGAAGAAGCGCATGGTGATTGTCCTCATTGTGCTGCTGGTCGTTTTTGGGGGGATTTTTGGCTTCGATATCATCCGTTCTTATCTCATCGCACGTTTTATTGCGCATTTTGTGCCGCCGCCCGCCACGGTGTCGACCGCCAAAGCAGAATCGCAAGGGTGGCAGCCGACTTTAAGTGCGGTCGGGAGTTTAGCGGCCATCAACGGAGTTGACGTCAGTTCCGAGATTGGGGGTATCGTTACCGCCATTCGATTTCGCTCGGGCCAAATGGTTAGCGCAGGTCAATCATTGGTGCAGCTGGACGATGCATCGGCCGTTCAAGACTTAAAAACCAATCAAGCGCAATTAAATTTAACGCGAGTGACTTTTCTTCGCCAAAAAGCGCTTTTCCGCACTTCAGCCGTTTCAAAAAGCGCTTATGACCAAGCTTACGCGCAGTATCAACAGGCAGAAGCGGCGGTCGCAAAATCGTTAGTTGAAATCAGTAATAAAAATATTCGCGCGCCTTTTGCTGGAAAAATCGGCATACGTCAGGTCAATCTGGGGCAATATGTCAATCCGGGAGAGGCATTAGTCAGTTTACAAACCTTGGATCCTTTGTTCGTGAATTTTTCTTTACCTGAGCAGTATTTGAAAGCGATTCGTGTGAGCCAGCCCTTATCGATTACCGTTGATGCTTATCCCGGTGAGCGATTTGATGGGGCAATCACCGCCATTAACGCGTTAGTCACGCAGGCCACGCGAAGCATCAATTTACAAGGCCAGATTCCCAATAAAGATTTACGCTTGTATCCGGGAAGTTTTGCGGATGTCACCCTTTATCTTCCGGTACAACAATCGGTAATCACCCTGCCACAAACAGCGGTGACTTACTCTTTGTACGGAAATACTGTCTATGTGGTAAGGGCGGATGGAAAAGATGAAAAAAACAAACCCATTTTGCACGCTTACCAACGCTTCGTGACAGTGGGTGAAATGAAAGATAATAAAGTGGTGATTCTCGATGGCATCAAGGCGGGTGAAGAAGTGGTTACCGCGGGTCAAAATAAATTAAACGATGGGATTGTTATCGTTATCAATAATGATGTCAAGTTACC